>NZ_JBHVPG010000001.1:0-191137 GCF_042887545.1 Streptomyces sp. NPDC057939 | reverse complement strand
GGCACCGGCCCCGCCCCACCCGCAGCCACCAACCCCGCAGCCACCAACTCCGCCCCCGACCCACCCGTAGCCCGCAGCACCCCCCGCTACCGCGACGGTTGGGCTATCGCGCGGGCCGCCGCGACCTCCTGGTGGACCGGGGACAGGACGCTCGACGCGTCGCCCGCCGGCGGGACATCGACACGGATCGGCGTCACGCTGCTGCGGACGCCCTCGGCGAGCCCCCGCAGCTCCCGCGCGATCCGTTCGACCTCCTCCGCGGCCGGCGGCTCCGCCCCGTGGTTCACCCGCACCCGCGCAGCCGTCGTCGCGTCGACGATCCGCTCGACGGCCACCACCAACGGCCACCACGCCGCAGCCCGCGCCCCGGTCGGCGGCGGCTCCGTCAACGCCCGCTGGAACTCGCTCCGCACCCCGGACAGATCCCGGTAGATCCGCCGCCGCGCCTGAAGCCGCGCCTGCCGAGCCACCCGCACGGCGGCCTCGTCCGCCACCGGCGCGAAGGACCGCTCCACGTACCGCGCCGCGTCGTCGACGGAGTCCGCGAGCCGGTCCCCGAGCCGGGTCCGCCAGCTCTCCGGCCACAGGAGGTAACCGGCGAGCAGGGTGATCGCGCACCCGATCAGGCTGTCGAGCAGCCGCGGCCTGATCAGGTCGAAGCCCTGGTGGTTCAGGAGGTCGGACAGCAGCAGGATGACGGGGGTGATCGCCGCCGTCTGGAACGCGTACCCCTTCGCCGAGAACGCGGGGATCAGCGCGGCGAGCGCGAACATCACCGGCACGTCCCACCACCCGCGCGGCACCTCCGCGAGCACCGCCGCCGCCAGCACCAACCCCGCCGCCGTGCCGAGCGCCCGCAGCAACGCCCGGGAGAACACCGAACCGAAGTCCGGCTTGAGGACGAACGTGACGGTCAGCGCCACCCAGTACGAACGCTCGACCTCGATCAGCGAGACCAGCGACTGGGCCAGCCCGATGCACAGCGCGAGGCGCAGCCCGTACCGCCAGGAGGCGGAGGACAGCATCATGTCGCGCACGGCCCGCCGGGCCCGCACCCGCAGGGCGGCCGGCCGGCCGAGCCGGTCGTCGACGTTGTGGGTCTCCGGTTCGCCGAGGTGCACGATGGCCGCCGCGTGCCGCAGGGCGGCGTCGATGGCCCGTTCGGACTGGCTGTGCGGGGCGGGGAGCACCAGGGTGTGGGATCCGGTGCGGCCCTCCTCGACGGCGTCGGCCAGCTCGCGGACGGCCACCGGGACCTCGGCCGGCAGCGGCCGACGCCGCAGGTGGGCAGCCGGGGCGGCCTCGACGAGCGGGATGAGCACGTTCAGCTGGGCGAGCATCCGCACGAGGGACGGGCTGCGCCCGTGGACGCGGGCACGCCGACCCAGGACCAGGTCGTAGGCGTGGTTGAGGGCGAGGGTGACCTCGCGACGGCGGTCCTCGTAGGCGGGTCCGCCGGCCGCTTCGAGGCTGTCGGCGAGGGCCCGGTAGGCGGCGGCGACGGCGGCCCGTTCCGGCCGCCGGCCGCGCAGGGGCCAGCCGAGCAGGGTGAGCGCCAGGACGAAGAGCCCGCCTGCGCCGAGCAGCAGGGGAGCGATCCACCAGGGCCGGGGCATGGGCAGCCCGGCGCCGACGACGGCGTTGAGCAGGAGCAGCAGTCCGGACACCGAGGCGACGGTGCCGATCGAGGAGATCATGCCGGAGACGAGGGCGATCAGGGTGAGCACGCCGACGGCGAGCCAGCCGTGCCCGAACACGAGGGTGCCCAGGGCCACCCCGACGGCGCCGAAGAACTGCGGGACGGCGATGTTGAGGACGCGCATCCGGTAGGCGTCGGCGGTGTCGCCGATCACTCCGGAGAGGGCGCCCATGGAGACCAGCGCACCGTATTGGGGCTCGTCCAGCGCGAAGCCGACGGCCAGCGGGACGGACAGGGCGACGCCGGCGCGCAGGACGGCGGCCCAGGGCACGGGGGCGGACGTCGGCCGGAGGCCCGCGAGCAGCCAGGTGGGGGGTGCCAGGGGGTTCGGCCGGGGCCGGCCGGGGGGTATGTGCTCGGTGCGTCGTTCGGTGGTCATTCCGCTTCCGTGTCGCCGCTCGCGAATCGGTTCTTCTGGGGAGTTCTGCGGAGGATGGGTACCTTCCGAGCTTATGGGGTGCGGCGGAGTCGGCCGGTCAGCCAGGCGCCGAGGGCGGCGGCGAGGCCGATGGCGAGGACGATCCAGGCGGTGGTCCGCAGGTACGCGGTGAGCGCGTCGTAGACCGCCGCGGCGGCGGGCCGGTCGACGTCGGGCGGCAGGTCGTCGAGGGCGAGGCGGCGGCAGAGGGTGACCGTGATCCACAGCAGTCCGGCCCCGACGGCGAGACCGATCCCGGTGGCGAGGACGGCGTGCCGGCGCCGGACGGCGACGGCGATGGCCGCCGCGGCGAGCGCCAGTGTCAGGAGGGGCAGCCAGACACCGGCGATCTGGAGCATGTGGAAGCCCTTCCGGAGCGCGCCGAGGTTGTCGTACTCCATGACCTTCACGGACAGGTGGGTCTCGGGGATGCGGTCGGCGAAGGGCACGCCGTCCCCGACCAGTTCGCTCTTGACCTGGGCGATCACGGGGGCGAGGTCGATGGTGAGGGCGTCGCCGTGGCCGGTGGTGAGCGCGTCGAGGAAGGCGGCGTGCGCGGCGCGGTTCGCGGCGTCCCAGGCCGTCCGGTAGGCGGGGGTTCCGGCGAAGGATCGGAGGGCCTCGCCGATGAGCTCGTCGACGGTGTCCTGGAAGGGACCGGCGTCGATCTGTCCGGCGAGGGCGCGGCCCGCCTGGGTGACGACGACTTCCTGGACGGCGGGATCCTCGGCGAGCGGGGACATGGCCGCGGTGTAGCGGTCGGCGTTCCCCAGCTCGTGGTCGGCCCAGTACGCGACGGCGCTCGCGGGCACGAGCAGGGTCACGAGGACGATGAGGGCCGCCGACAGGAAGGTGCGCACGTCACCAGGGAAAGGCGGGGTGGTGGGCGGCGCCACCGTTGTTGCTGCGACTGGGTGGAGCGGTCGGGCCGGACCGCGTCCGGGGCGGCCGGACGGGTGATCCACTTGCCGGGCGGGGGTGGCGGGTGTGCTCTGGAGGCTGGAAGAGAGGAGCCCCGTCATGGCACATGCGGCACCTACCGTCTCCAGGCGGCACCGACCGACCAGGTCGGCCGATGCGGACCACCTCGGCAGGAACGCGCTGGTCCGTGCGTTGCTGGCCGGCCTCGTCTACGGGGTGTGGGCGGCCTTCATCAAGCGCCAGATGGGCCCGGTCGACGCGGGCAACGTCTTCTACGGGATCCTCTGCGGGGTCCTCTTCGCCGCGATCATGTTCGCCCTGGGCCGGGTGGGACCCCGGATGAAACGGGAGGTGCACGCCGCCGCGTACGGGGTCTTCGGCGGTGTCGCCGCCGGTTACCTGCACAGCCTGACCAACGAATCGGTACTCCGCGCCACCGGTGTCGGGTTGGCCGTCGGCGTGGGCGTGGGGGTCGCGGCGTTCTACCGCTACTACACGCGCGAACCCTGATCCGGTCACCGCGCGCGCGAACCCTGATCCGGCCGCGACCGGACACCGGGGGCGGCGCCGGTTCCCGATGCCCCGCGGTGCGACACGTGAGCACGTGCCGCACGCCGAGGACGGGAAACCGGCGCCGCCCCATGTCATGTCCGGGGACTACGCGGCCGTGTCGGGCTTCCCGGCCGCCACCGCCGGCTGGTGTTCGCTCTCGGCCTTGGGTTCGGTGGTGACGGCCTGCGGGGCGGGGCGTTCCGGCTTGCGGGCCGGCGGGGTGAAGCGGGCGGCCTCGGCGCGGAGCATGGCGTTCAGGGCGGCGTAGGGGTCGATGGGCATGGCGGAACCTCACGGTGTTTCGAGGGGGGTGTGGGGGGCGTCTCCGCTGCTCGGCCCGCTCAGCAGCGCAGGACCACACTCCGCAGGACGACCGGTGAGGTGACCGGCCCGGTCGGCCCGTACGAGGACACGCGGGAGGGCGAGCCCGCGTGTTTCACGTGAAACACCCTCGGGGGCAACTGCCGTACGGACGGCAGCGCGCGGGACAGGGCCCGCAGGGCGGCGCGGGCCTCGGGGTCCGAGGCCGGATCCGACTGCCCCTCGGTGGGTTCGGCCGGGGCGGAGGAAGCGGGCCGGATCTCGGCGACCGTCGTGGCCGCGGGACCGGCGCCGAACAGGCACAACAGCGCGACGCAGGCCACTGTCAGGGCCCTCGCCGCCACTGCCCGTGCGAATCGCGCACCGCTCATGCCCCGCTTTGTGCCCCGACACACCGGTGAACTCCCCACCGGAGCCCAAGAAGCCCCCGACCGGCGGACGAAGACACCCCCGTCGGCTGACAGACGGTCGGGCCGGACGGGCGACGGGCCGGGCAGGGAAGGGATGTGACGGAACGCCGGCACGACCCGCACGACCGCACCGTCGGACGGGCGACCCGTACGCCCCGCCGGGAATCCGGGGCGGTGGCCTCAGAACTCCTGGTTCGGCCAGTCCAGCAGCCGGGCCCCGATCGCCGCCGTCTGAAGGGTGTACCGGTCCACCGGATCCCCGGGATCGGAGCCCGTCAGCCGGTGGATCCGTTCCAGTCGGTACGTCAGGGCCCTGACGCTCAGGCTCAGTCGCCGGGCCGCCTCGGCCGCCACGCACCCCGAGTCGAAGTACACGTCGAGCGTGTCGAGCAGGGGCCGGGCCCCGCCCCGGCCCGCCTGGAGCGGGCCCAGCACGCTGAGCACCAGGTCGACCATCGCGGCCCGGTCCCGGGCCAGGACCGGGAAGACCAGCAGGTCGGCCGAGCGCAGCACCGGTCCTTCGAGGCCGAGCCGGTCCGCTAGGTCGAGCGCGCCGAGGGCTTCCTCGTACGAGGTGACGACCCCGCCCGCGCCCGGATGCGGTCTGCCGATCCCGACGAGGCCGGGGGCGGCGGCCGTCGCCCAGGTCTGCTTGGCGAAGTGGGCCAGCACGTCGTCCTGGTCGCCGGGGGCCACGCAGATCAGCTGGCCCTCCTTGGTGGCGAGGAGGAAGGTCCTGTTCCCGAACCGCGCGGTCAGGGCCTGTTCCACCTGCCGGATCGCGGGGCCGGTGTCCTCGTAGGCCTCGGCGCCCCGGGCGACGGCGACCGCGTGCTCGTGCGCCAGGTGCAGTCCGAAGCGGGCCGCGCGTTCGCTGAGCCGGCCGAGGTCGCTGCGGCCGAGCAGCAGGTCGTCGATGAACTCGCGTCGGGCGGCCTCCTCCTGTCGGATCGCCAGGCGCTGCGCCCGCTCGTGTCCTTCGGCGAAGGCGTCGACGGTCTGTTCCACCGCCGCCAGCACGTGGTCCGGGGTGACGCGGCCGCCGAGCACGGTCCGGGTGACGGCGAGGTGGGCGCCGACGAGCCCACGCAGTGCGAAGCCGGCCTCGGCCGCCTGCTCGCCGAGTGCCCGGCGGGCGTCCAGTTCGTCCCGTCCGGGGCGGCGGCCGGTCGCCGCGACGCTTTCGAGGATCCGTACGTACCCGCTCAGGTACTCCTCGGGTATGTCCTGCCCAGACGTCACACCAGCCCCGCTTTCGCTCGAAACACCCATTCTCACCCGTCGGGCGGCGGGCATTCCCGAGGGCGGGTGCGCGGCACCGTTCGTGGCAGGCGGCCCCGAACGACGCGGTTCACATCACGACGAATGCCACCGCCGCCGCCCCCATGAGGGCGGCGGCGAGGTGCATCGCGGAGTGGCCGTGGTCGCCGTACCAGAGTTGGCGGGCGAGGCCTCCGAGCGCGGCCAGGGCGGTGATGACGCCTATCTGGGCGAGCAGGGTGACGGCGGTGAAGGGGGCCAGGAGCAGGAGTAACGAGTTGAGCCAGAAGGGGGTGGCGCCGGTCCAGCCGCGCCATTCCCAGATCGCGGTATGCATGTCCCGGCTCCCACCCTCAACACCTTCGGCGCGCACACCACCCGCACCAATTGCCTCACCGGCGCCACGGGTGTCATGCGCGACTTGCTCAACTCGTCGGCTGTACAGCCTCCTTGGGTGCGGCGGTCGGGGCAATAGCCCGGTCGACCAGAAAAGCGAAGACCAGGCCGAAAGTGGCCCACAGGGTGGTCTGGATGGCCAGCGAGGCCAGCCTGAACTCCCAGATCAGCGCGGCCGGGAAGCCGTCGGGCACCTCGTTGACCCCGGGCAGGAGCGCGTACGAGAGGGCGACGGCCGCGACGAAGGCGAGCGAGCCGACGACGGAGGCGTTCCAGTTGCCGAGGCGGGGGGCCAGGCGCCGTCCCAGGAGCAGCGCTCCCGCCGCGAGCAGTGCGCTCAGGGCGATCATCAGGAGGTACAGAGCGGTGCGCCGGGCGGCGGTGTCGGGGTCCCCGACGGCCGGCGGGTTGGCGGGGTACTTGAGGAACGGCACCAGGGTCACGGTGACGAAGAGCGCGCCGGTGACCAGGGCGGCCGTGGCCCGGGGGCCGAAGCGCCCGATGCGGCCCAGGGCGAAGCAGAGGACGAGCGCGGCGATGCCGCCGAGCGCGACGGCGAACAGCAGGACGCCGGTGCCCAGGCCGGCCGTGGCCTGGAGGGCCCGACTGACCGGCGGTTCGTCGCCGTGGTCGTGACCGACGGCGGCGCCGGCCTCCTCGATGGCGATCGCCGCGTCCACCTTTGACTCACCGAGGAGGTAGGCGACGAGGAAGGCGGCGACACCGGCCACGAGGCCGGCGAGCATGCCCCGGACGAGCAGGACACGGGGGGAGACGGTGTTCACGTGTGGGTTCCCTTGCGCGGGTGGGGACGAGCGGTCGGCAGGGATCAGTGGCAGGGGAAGCCGAGGAGGTGGCGGCCGTCGTGCAGCCATTCGTGGATCGTCTCGCCCTCGAAGACGGCCGTGGCGCCCTGCTCGACGCCGACGAAGTACAGCAGCACCAGGGTCAGCACACCCGCGAAGACGGCCCAGGGTGCCAGCGCGGAGAGGGAGATCGGGGTGATGGCGGCGGGAGCCGTCGTGGGCACGGCGGAGTTGGCCATGGCAGAACCTCCTGGGGAACACGCGTCCCGGTCAGTGGTGCTCGCGACGAAGGCGGCGGGTCTGACTTCCCTCCCCGGCGTGCGGGTGCGGGTTCACAGTGGCGCGACCGTGCCGGATTCCCACCGGTGCTTCCGTCGTACCTTCGTCATGTCGTCCGAGAACGTACCGCGCGGGTGGCCTGAACGCCACGGCGCACGCACGCCGTCCCACGCTCCCGTCCCGAGCCCTACGCTCCCCCCATGTCGTCCGTACGCGTGCACCTGACCACCCCGCCGCTCGACCCCGACGCCCGCCGGGCCCGGTTCGGGTACGGGGACCCCTGTCCCGGCCACGAGGGCCTGGCGGGACCCGCCACGGGCGCCTGGGCGGGCCGCACCCTGGACGAGGTCGCCGCGGAGGACCCGCAGGCCGTCCGGCGCTGGCTCACCGACCCGGAGTACGCGCCTCCGGGCGGCGGGGAGTCGGTGACCGCCCTGGTGGCCCGTACGGGAGCCCATCTGGCCGCCCTGCCGCCCGGCACGCACCACGTGGTGGTCGGGCAGGCCGTCGTACGGGCGGCG
This sequence comes from Streptomyces sp. NPDC057939, assembly GCF_042887545.1. NCBI lineage: Bacteria > Bacillati > Actinomycetota > Actinomycetes > Kitasatosporales > Streptomycetaceae > Streptomyces > Streptomyces sp. NPDC057939. The sequence continues at coordinate 183,554 of NZ_JBHVPG010000001.1, read as the reverse complement.
GTGATCGCGGCGCTGGACCTGCCGCCCGCGGCCTTCTGGCGGCTCGACGCACGGCCGGGGACGGTCACCACGCTCAGCGGCCGCGCGGGCCGCTGGAACCTGCTGCTGGGCCGGTCACCGGACGCGGACGCCGACCCGTTCGCGGAACCGGCGGCCACCGCCGACCCGGACGCCTGACGCGGAAGCCACCGCCGACCCGGCCGTCCGGCGGGCCGGGACGGCACGACGGCCCGGACCCCGCGACGCGGTCCGGGCCGTCATGACGGCACTTGCGGGGGCGGAACCTAGGCGACGATCCAGTCGGACGTCGCGATCACCGGCTGCACCCCGTCACGGTGGATGGTGCCTTCGATGAGGCCGTACATCCGGTCCGCCGCGAAGTAGACCTCGTTGTCGTTCTTGAGGCCGAAGGGCTCCAGGTCGACGAGGAAGTGGTGCTTGTTGGGGAGGTTCAGCCGGACCTCGTTGACCTTCGGGCAGTTGTCGAGCACCCGCTCGGCCATCTGGTTGAGCGTCTGCTGGAGCGAGTACGAGTAGGTCTCGGCGAAGGCTTCCAGCATGTGCTTGCGGACCTTCTTGTACGACCGGTCCCAGTCGTACTCCGGGTCGTCGGCGGCCAGCGCCGAGTGCGCCCAGCGCGAGGTGACCTTGGTCGCCAGGATGCGGTCGTACGCCTCCTGGAGCGTCGTGTACTTGTCCTTGATGTAGCCGTGGAACTCGGAGTTCGTCGAGTTCATGACCGTCAGGTCCTTGAGGCCCGAGATCACCTGGAGACCGGTGGTCTCGCTGTAGGTGATCTGCGCGGTGCGCACTTCCTGGCCCTTGAGGACGAAGGAGTGCTGCTCCTTGCGCGTCGGGACCGGGATCCGCTCCCAGGCGTACTCCTCGATGCGGATCTGCGCCCCGCGGATCGGCTGCTGCGAGGAGACGAAGTGCTTGGCGAGCAGGATGCCGAAGGCCTCGGGGGAGGCGATGCCGTGCTCCTTGCCGAAGGCGTACACCGTGTTCTTGGTGGTGTCGGTCGGCAGGCAGTTGGCGTTGTCGCCGGTGAGGTGGACGTCGCGGAACTCACCCTGGAGCGCGACCGAGACGTTGAGGTCGCGGATCTCGTGCCAGGAACCGTCGCTGCCCTTGCGGGTGACCTTGACGATGCGGTTCTCGGCCTTGCCGTACTGGTTCTGGGCCAGGACGTGCTTGCTCATGTGTCTTCCTTCGGGTCTCGGGAACACGGAGTCCGGTTTTCTGGATCCCGTACGCCCGGCGTCCAGCGCCCGCCCGTTGAAGGACGTCCCGCTCCCCGCCGTTCGACCCCGCGGGGCCGCCCCGGGACTGACGTGCATCCCGGTCCGTAGGTGCTTGGGCCCGCATGTGTCGCTCGTTGCGGTTCCTGCACGGATTGCAGCATGCGCACGACGGTTCAACCACCGAACGGATCATCCGAACACCAGCACCCACGGATTGGGCGACCCTACAATTTTGCAGGTCAGGCCATGTGCGCGTCGGCGACGGTCAGCGCCTCGTCGAGGATCGCGAGGCCCTTCGCCACGTCCTGCGCCGAGATGTTGCAGGGCGGGGCGACGTGGATGCGGTTGCCGGCGATCAGCGGCCACAGGCCGCCCTTCTTGCAGGCCGCCCCGAACTCGGCCATCGGCGCGTTGTCGCCGCCGGAGGCGTTGTACGGGACGAGCGGCTCGCGCGTCTCCCGGTCGCGGACGAGTTCCAGGGCCCAGAAGGTGCCCGCGCCGCGGACCTCGCCGATCGACGGGTGCCGCTCGGCGAGCGCCCGCAGGCCCGGACCCAGCAGCTCCGAGCCGGTCCGGGCGGACTGCTCGACGATGCCCTCCTCGACCATCGTGTTGACCGTGGCGACGGCCGCGGCGCAGGCCAGGACGTGTCCCGAGTACGTCAGACCGCCCGGGTAGGGCCGACGGGCGAAGGTCTCGGCGATGGCGGCGGAGATGGCGACACCGCCCAGGGGCACGTAGCCGCTGGTGATGCCCTTGGCGAAGCAGAGGAGGTCGGGGGTGACGTCCCAGTGGTCGGCGGCGAACCACTTTCCGGTCCGGCCGAAGCCGACCATGATCTCGTCCAGGATGAACACGATCCCGTAGCGGTCGCAGAGTTCGCGGACGCCCGCGAGGTAGCCGGGCGGCGGAACCAGCACGCCCGGGGCGCCGCCGACGGTCTCCAGGATGATCGCGGCGATGGACTGCGGGCCCTCGAAGACGATGGTGTCCTCCAGGTGGCGCAGGGCGCGCTCGCTCTCCTCGGTCTCGTTCGCCGAGTGGAACGGCGAGCGGTAGAGGAAGGGCCCCCAGAAGTGCACGACGCCGGCGGTCGCGCTGTCGTTGCCGAAACGGCGGGCGTCACCGGTCAGGTTGATCGCGGTGGAGGTGGCGCCGTGGTACGAGCGGTACGCGGACAGCACCTTGGGCCGGCCGGTGTGCAGCCGGGCCATCCGCACGGCGTTCTCGACGGCCTCGGCGCCCGCGTTCGTGAAGAAGATCTTGTCGAGGTCGCCGGGGGTGCGCTCGGCGATCAGCCGGGCCGCCTCCGAACGGACGTCCACGGCGAATCCGGGGGCGACGGTGCACAACTTGCCGGCCTGCTCGGCGATGGCGGCGGCCACCTTGGGGTGCTGGTAGCCGATGTTGGTGTAGACGAGGGCGCTGGAGAAGTCGAGGTAGCGGTTGCCCTGGTAGTCCCAGAAGTACGAGCCTTCGGCCCCGGCCACGGCGAGCGGGTCGATGAGCTCCTGCGCCGACCAGGAATGGAAGACGTGCTTCCGGTCGGCGTCTTTCACGGTGGCGAGAGCGTCGGCTTCTGCGTTCATGTCCTGAGGGTAGTTGTCCAGGATGTGGACCCGGGGTCGACCGGGACCTTGCGGGTCGGCCCGGCGCCCGTGTCGTCCCGGAGCCTGCCGGGTGTCCTCTTCGTCCCGACTTGGGGCGCCATTCGGGTCCCCATTTCGGTCGTCGGCCGGTACCCCGTATGTTCCGGACGTGTTCAGGTGGGGGAAAGCATGGGATTGTCCGAGGCGGGGCCGGGTAGGTGCGGCGCCGAGGGGCAGGTCGGAGACGGGAGAGCCTGTGGCGGAGCAGACGCGGAGGCTCGTCCTGGGCGGCGCCACGACCGGGGTCGTGACCCGGTGTCGGGACTTCACCCGGCGCGCACTCGACGACTGGACGTGGCCGGCGTACGCGGAGGAGACCGAGGACGCGCTCCTGCTGGTCTCCGAGGCCGTGACGAACGCCTGCCTGCACGCGGGCGGGCCGCGGGAACTGGTCCTGCGCCACAGCCCGGGACGGCTGCGGGTCGAGGTCAGCGACGACAACCCGGAGCCGCCGAGCCCCCGACCGGCGGGGAGCCGGTCACGTCCGGGCGGGCACGGGCTCGTCCTGCTGGCGAGGCTCGCGAAGGGCTGGGGCTGGGAGCCCGCGGCGGACGGCAGGACCGGCAAGACGGTCTGGCTGGAGGTCACGGCCCCGGAGCCGGGCACCGAGGGGTCCTGAGGAGACCGGCGCGACGTGGGTCACGCGTCCGTCAGCAAGCCGGTGCGCAGGCGGTTCAGGGTGCGGTTCAGCAGCCGCGAGACGTGCATCTGGGACAGCCCCAGGCGGGCGCCGATCTCGGACTGCGTGAGCTCCTGCCCGAACCGCAGCATCAGCAGCGCCCGCTCCCGCTCGGGCAGGCCGGCCAGCATCGGCTTGAGCGACTCCAGGCACTCGATCGTGTCGTACGCGCCCTCCTCCTCGCCGAGCGAGGCCCGCTCGGCGACGGGGTCGCGGTCGGTGTCCTCGGGCGCGGGCGCGTCCAGCGAGCGGGCGGAGTAGGCGCGGGCCGCCTTCTGGCCTTCGGAGAATTCCTCCGGCGTGACGTGCAGCTGCTCGGCCATCTCGGCGTCCGTGGGTTCGCGGCCGAGGTCCTGTTCGAGCGCGTCGTGCGCCTTGGCGGAGTCGATGCGCAGTTCCTGGAGTCGGCGGGGGACCTTCACGGCCCAGCTCGTGTCGCGGAAGAACCGCTTGATCTCGCCGGTGATCGTCGGCATCGCGAAGGTGGTGAACTCGACGCCGCGGTCGGGGTCGAACCGGTTGATCGCCTTGATCAGTCCGATCGTGCCGACCTGGATGATGTCCTCCATCGGCTCGCTCCGGCCGCGGAAGCGGCGGGCGGCGTACTTGACGAGGCTCAGGTTCAGCTCGACCAGGGTGTTGCGGACGTACGAGTACTCGGCCGTCCCCTCATGGAGCGCGGCCAACCTGCGGAACAGGGCCACCGAGAGCGATCGGGCCTCATGGGTGGCGACGTCGGTGAGGTCGGTGTGGTCCATTGCTCTGCGCTCCTCAGAGGGGCCTGGTTCCGGGGCGGGCCCGCCCCGGACACGGTCACTGTCGAGGTTGATATACCCGTATGAATCACCACATACCCGTACGTTTTTTCGAAGCAGGCCACCGTTTCACGTGAAACGGTGGCCCGACCTGGGGCGGAGCGGGCTCAAGTCGGGTCGGCCACCGCCTCGGCGTAGAGCCGGAAGAGGCGCGGGCCGTCGGGGGCCGCCGCGGACCGCAGGCGGGACCAGGCGACCGCGGCGGCCGCCCGGGCGTCCGCGCCCGGCCAGGGGTCCGGCAGCAGCTCGGGCGGCAGCAGCGGGTCCGGGCCCATGGCCTCGGCGAAGGCCGCCGCCAGGGTCACCGCGTGGGCGAGACCGTCGCCCGGGCCTTCGGCGAGGGTCCGCAGGGTGTCGTACCGCCGCGCGATCGGGTCCAGCGGCCACAGCCGGGCGGCCAGGTCCGCCGGGTCGGCGATCCCGCCCACGACGAGGTCCCGGCTGGTCAGGCAGGTCAGCCCGGAGGCGACGCCCAGTTCCGCCGCGCGGGCCCGCACGAACGGGGCGACCTCGTTCGGGGTGACGTACAGCCCGCCCTGGACGGGGGCCGCCCCGAGGGCGGTCAGGGTGTCCCGCAGCGCGTCCCGGGCGCTGCGCGCGGCCTCCGGGACGGCGAAGGCGAACAGGTGCCAGGTCCCGTCCCACGGCTCCAGCCCCGCGTCCTGCCGGTAGGCGTGCCGGACGAACGTCACCTCGGGGACCATGGGCAGGCTGGCCGCCTCCGCGTCCGCCGTGCCCGTGAGGCGCAGGACGGCCCGCCGGCCCCGGCCCTCCTGCGTGAAGCGCCCCTCGGCCGTGAGCCGCTTCACGCACAGGCGGACCTGCTGATCGCTCATGCCGAGCGCACCGGCGACCTCGTACAGCTCCGCGGCGTCCACGGAGCCGTCCTCACGGACCAGGGCGTGCACCACCAGCCGGGTGGGGACGGTGGGCGCGCCCACCGTGTCCGCGGTGTCCGTCGGGGGAGTCGGCTCGTCCACCGGGTGTGTCGTGCTCATCGGGTCGCCACCGCCTTGTGCATCGTCGTCACCGCTCCGAACCCCAGGACCTCCTGCAGCCACGAGGTGCGCCGTACCCGGACGGCCCGGAAGCCGCGCCGCTCGTACAGGGCGCGGGCGCGGGGGTTCTCGGCGATCACGTCCAGCCGGATCCGCCGGCAGCCCTGTTCGGCCGCCACCTCCTCGATCCCGTCGAGGAGCAGTCCGCCGATCCCGCGCCCCCGCTCCGCGGGGTCCACGGCGATGCCGTCCATGACGAGCTCGCCGCGGGTCGGGGTGCGCTCCAGCAGGGCCAGCAGGAGCACCCGGTGCAGGCCCTTGACCTGCCCGTACGCGGCCCTGACCGCGGCCGCGTCGCCGCCGACGAGGCCGCGGCCGGCGAGTTGGTAGCCGGCCACGCCCAGGACCCGGCCGGCTTCGTCCAGGGCGGTGAGGGCGCGGTCCGGGTGCAGGTGGGTGGCGATGAACCGGCGCCCCGCCGGGGCGGGTCCGAGGGCGGCGCCCAGCTTCCGGCCGAAGGCCTCCCAGTACAGCTCCGCAACCCGGTCCTCGGCGCCCTCGGGCACCCCGCGCCGCACCTCTACGCGTCCGCTCTCGGTCGTCATGGGGACAAGCTTAATACGTTCATTGCCGTTACGATCGTTCTTGAAATGATAGAAAGTCGATCGGCGGTGGAAGCGGGATCGGCAGTGGAAGCAAGCAGGGCTCGGAAGCAAGCAGAGAAGGAGCGGGCATGCGCAAGGCATTGATCGTCACCCTGGCCGCCGTCGTCCTCGTGGCCGCCGCCCTCGCGGGCGTCGTGGTCTGGCAGAACAGCTACGACCTGCGCGAACAGCGCGTCACCGTGCCTGCGGACGGACGCCTGCTGGAGGGCGTCCTGGCCACCCCCGCCCACGGCGCGGGTCCCTTCCCGCTCGTCGTGTTCGTGCACGGGGACGGCGAGGTGGACGCCACCCACGACGGGTTCTACCGGCCCTACTGGGAGGCCTTCGCCCGCGCCGGGTACGCCTCCCTGTCCCTCGACAAGCCCGCCGACTGGCTCTCCCGATCCATGGACGACCGCGCCCGCGAAACGACCGACACCCTCACCTGGGCCCGGACCCGCCCCGGGATCGACGGGAACCGGATCGGCCTCTGGGGGGCCAGCCAGGCCGGTTGGGTCATGCCCGCGGTGGTGGCCCGGGCCCCCGCGCCGGGCGTGGCCTTCGTGATCGCGGTCGGCACCGCCGTCAACTGGCACCGGCAGGGCGAATACCACCTGCGGTCCGAACTTCGGGCCGAGGGCGCCGGCCCCGAGCGCGTCGCGGCCGCCCTGCGCGCACGGGAGGCGACCCTGGCGCTGCTGCGGCGCGGGGCGACGTACGAGGAGTACCGGGCGACTCCGGACGCCGATCCGGACCTCGGCGCGGAGCGCTGGACGTTCATCGGCCTCAACCACACGGCCGACGCGAGCGCGGACCTGCGCGCGATGCCCCCGGTGCCGGTGCTGCTGCTCTCCGGGGCCGACGACCTCAACGTGGACGGGGCCGAGACCGAGACCGTGTACCGGGAACTGCTCGCCCCCGGCACCCTCACCGTCCACCGGTACCCCGGCGCCACCCACGCACTGGTCCGCACCCCCGTGGAACGCTCCTCCTGGCGGCTCCCCCTGACGGCACTGTTCGCCCCGCGGGCCCTCTTCCCGCCGGGCCTCCTCGCCGACCAACGCACCTTCCTGGAACAGCAGAAGCGGCGGGGCGCGCAGCCGCTCCCCGGCCGGTGACGTGCCGACGCGGCCGGGGAGCGGGTGCTCCTCGGCCGCGCGGTCGGGGGTCGGGGGTCGGGTCAGCGGCGGGGCTGGAAGAGGGCCGGTACCAAGGAGGCGGCCATCAGGGCGACCACCCAGACGTAGGTGTCCTGGAAGGCGGCGGCCAGTGCGGGAGCCGATGCCGGGGTGGCCTCGACCAGCCCGCCGGCTCCGGCCGCGGACGTGGTGAGCAGGACCGACAGCAGCGCGGTACCGGCGGAACCGGCGATCTGCGAGTTGATGTTGATCAGGGTCGAGGCGGCGGGCACCTGCTCGGCGGCGAAGCCCCGGGTCGCGCCGGTCACGGTCGGCATCATGGTCATTCCGGCACCGGCGCCGGCCAGGGTCAGCGCGCCGGCCAGCTGCCAGATCGGGGTGTCCGCACCGAGCCGCAGGGTGAACAGCCCGTACCCGAGGACCGCGAGGACGATCCCGAAGGGGACGATCCGTCCGGCCGGGATCCGGTCCGTCAGCCGGCTCGTGACCTGGAGGGCGACACCGGTGGCGATCACCTGCGGCACGCCCAGCAGTCCGGACACCGTCGCGCTCTCGCCCCGGACCAGCTGGTAGTACATCGGCACCAGCATCATGGCCCCGAAGTAGGCGCCGGCGAACAGGGCCAGCGTGCCGATCCCGCTGGCGAAGGCGCGCACCTTCAGCAGCCGCAGGTCCAGCAGCGGGGACCGCGTCCGCAGCGCCCGGAAGACGAAGCCCAGCACCAGGGCGGCACCGACCATGCTCGGCACCAGCGTCCCCGGCGAGGTGAAGTCACCGTGCTCACCGCCGGTGGCAAGTCCGTGGATCAGTGCCGAGAGGCCGGGGGAGAGCAGCAGCAGCCCGACCACATCGAGGCGGACGGTCCTGCGGACCGTGTCCCGGGGGAAGACCCGAGCGGCCATCACCAGGGCGAGGACGCCGACCGGCACGTTGATGAAGAAGATCCAGCGCCACGAGGCCGCGTCGACCAGCCAGCCGCCCAGCACCGGTCCGATCAAGGGTGCCACCAGGACGGGAAGGCCCAACAACCCCATCATCCGGCCCTTGTGTTCCGGGGCGGAGGCGTTCAGCACCATGGCCATCCCGAGCGGCACCACCATGCCGCCGCCGAGCCCCTGGAGGATCCGGAACGCGATCAGCGTCTCGATGCTCCAGGCGAGACCGGCCAGTGCCGAACCGAGGCCGAACATGGCGATGGAGAGCATGTAGAGCCGCTTGGTGCCGAACCGCCCCGAGGCCCATGCCGTGACCGGGATGACGGCCGCGAGGGCCAGCGTGTAACCCGTCGCCGTCCACTGGATGGTGGCGAGCGGGGCCTGGAAATGCCGGGAGAGCCCGCCCAGGGCGACACCGAGGATCGTGGTGTCGAGGACGATCATGAACGAGCCGATGATCACGACCATCGCCGTCGCCATGGCCGTCGGGTTCGGTCGGGAGGGGGCGGGTGCCCCGATGGCGGCCAGGGACGTGCTCATGGTGTGCCTCCTCGTCGGTCCGGCGGGTCCGGCCGCGGCGGCCGGATCGGGAGGGGCGGTGCGCCGCCGTGCTCCCTTGCCCCGAACCTAGGGTCGACGGCGCGACCGGAGCCTCTGTCGAACGACTGGGGTGGGGTACCTGGAACCCGACCGGCACCACCCGGTCATCGACCGTTTCACGTGAAACGGTCGATGACCGGGCGCAGGTGCGGCGCGACCGATCCGCTACGTCGCGAGGTCCAGCCGGGCCAGTTCCACGCGGGAGCTCACGCCCAGCTTCGGATAGGCGTTGTAGAGGTGGTAACCGACCGTCCTGGGGCTGAGGAAGAGCTGCGAGCCGATGTCACGGTTCGTCAGGCCCGCCGCCGCCAGCCGGGCCACCTGCAACTCCTGGGGCGTCAGGAGGTCCGTCGGGGACTGCGTCCCCGGGCCGGTCCGGCTCTCACCCGAGGCCCGCAGTTCCGCCGCGGCCCGGTCCGCCCACGGGCGCGCCCCGAGCCGGTCGAAGGCCTCCTGGGCGGCCCGCAACGGCCCCCGGGAGTCCACCGGACGCCGGTGCCGGCGCAGCCACTCCCCGTACAGCAACCTCGTACGGGCCTCCTCGAACCGGTCGGTGTCCCGGACGGAGTGCAGCTCCAGGGCCCGCCGGAAACGCTCCTCCGGGTCACCGCCCTCTTCCGGGTAACCACTCGGGGCCGGCGAACCGCCGACGCCGCCCGAGCCGCCCACGCCGCCCGCCAACAGCCCCTCGCACCGGGCCCGCACGGCGTGCACCCCGGGCCCGTCCAGGTGCCCCGCCAGCTCCGCCAGCCGGGCGAACGCCTCCCGGGCCTGTTCGGGACGGCCCGCCCGCAGGGCCGCCTCGACCTCGTCGGCGTCCCGACCGCAACAGGTGCACGCCGACCCGGCGGGAGCCGCGGCCGCCCGGTCCGCCGCCGCGTCGAATCGGCCCAGCCCCAGGTCCAGCAGGATCGCGGCCGAGGTCCTCAAGTGCCGTACGTCGGGCAGGTCCACGGCGTCCGCGAGGAGCCCGAGCTCCTGGAACCAGGCCTCGTCCCCCCGTGCCGCGGCCAGTTGGGCCAATGCCGCCGCCAGCTGGGCGCGGGTCCGGGTCTGGCCGGTGTCCGAGGCGATCCGCAGCCCCTCCGTCCCCCCGGCCAACGCGTCCCGGTGCAGCCCGAGCCGCAACTGGGCCTGCGCCACCTCCAGCAGGGCCCGGGGAAGCAACCCCACCGCCCCCTGCGCCCGGCACTCCCGCTCCACGGCCCCGGCCCGCTCGTAAGCGACCCGGTGATCGCCCAACAGGCCGCTCCAGCAGGCCGCCCTCAAGCCCTCGCGCAGATCCCCCGACGGGCCGGACGAGGCCTCCCGCAGGGCGCGCAGCGCGGTCGTCCGGACTGCCGCGTCGGACGAGGACACCCGGGCCAGGGCCTGGATCGCGGAACCGCCCGGCAGCTCCAGCTCCGCCGCCGCGGCAGCCGCACCGGCCGCCGCCACCGGATCACCGGCCACCCACGCGCTGCCCACCGCCAGGAAGAGCATCCGCCCGGCGTCCTGCGGCTCGGTCGCCGCGATCGGCAGGGCCGCGTCCAGCAGCAGGACGTGCGCCCGGGACAGGTCCCCCTGCTCATTGGCCACCTCCGCGGCGATCTCCGCCACCCGGGCGCGGGCCCTCGCGTCGCCGCCCTGCTCGCGGCGGGCCGCCTCCGCCAGCTCCCCCGCCCGGTCCAACTGCCCGGCGTCGAGGGCGGCCCGGGCCGCCGAACCCAGCCGGCGCGCCCGCTCGGCCGGCTCCGGACTCAGGGCGGCCGCCCGCTCGTACACCGTGGCCAGCGCCGCGTGACCGCCCCGCGCGCGGACCTGCTCGCCGCTGCGCTCCAGCTCCGCGGCGACGCCCTCGTCGGGCGCGGCCTGGGCCTGGGCCCGGTGCCACGCTGCTCGGTGCCCGCCGCCCGCGTCGGCCAGGGCCCGGTGCGCGGCGAGCCTGCGGGCCGCCGGTCCGGACCGGTAGGCCGCGGAGCGGATCAGCGGGTGCCGGAACACGAGCAGGCCCCCGTCGAGCCGGACCAGGCCCTGGGCCTCGGCGGGCGCCAGGTCGCCGACCCCCGCGCCCAGCAGGCCGGCGGCCTCGAACACCGTGCCGGCGTCGCCCTCGTCGGCCGCGGCGGCGACCAGCAGCAAGGTGCCCGAGGCCTCCGGGAGTGCCCCGATCCGGGCGGCGAAGCCCTGCTCGATCCGGCCGCGCGGACCGTCGTACGACAGCCCGTGCCCCTCCCGGCGCGCGGTGGTGAGTTCGAGCAGGGCCAGCGGGTTGCCCTCCGCCTCCCGCTGGATGCGCTGCCGTTCGTGGTGGTGCAGGTCGGCCGCGTACAAGGTCAGCAGGTCGCCGGCGGCCGCCGTGTCGAGGCGGCGCAACCGCAGCTCCTCGAAGCCGTCGGGCCGGAACCCGGGGGTGTGCGGATCCCGTACCCCGAAGAGGACGGCGATCCGCTCCGCGTGCAGTCGCCGGGCGGCGAACACGAGCGCCTCCGCGGAGGCCAGGTCCAGCCACTGGGCATCGTCCAGCACGCAGAACAGGGTCCCCTCCTCGGCGAGTTCCGCCAGCAGGGTCAGCACCGCGAGCCCGACCAGGAACCGGTCCCCGCCGCTCGGCGCCGCCTCACCCATCCCGAGCGCGGTCCGCAGGGCCGCCGCCTGGGCCCCGGGAAGGGCGTCGATCCGGCCGAGCACCGGCCGCAGCAACAGGTGCAGCCCGGAGTACGGCAAAGCGCTCTCGAACTCCGTCCCGGTGCCGCGCAGGACCCGTGGGCCGTTGCCCGCCGCGGCCACGGCGGCGTCCAGCAGGGCGGTCTTGCCGATGCCCGCCTCGCCCCGGACCACCAGGACCCCGCTGCGCCCGGCCCCCGCCCCCGTCAGCAGCTTTTCGACGACGGCCAGTTCCTCGCCCCTCCCCACCAGCACGGAGGTTCCCCCTTCGATCCCGGTCACCCGACAGATGACCGCGACGCCTTCGCGCTCCTACGTTTGCGTCGTCAGTCGTCCCCTGTACCGGAACCGTACTTGGAGGCCCCAGGTGAAGATCGAAATCACTCTCGACATCCCTTGCGTCTGGTCGTACTTCGCCTTCAACCGGCTGCGCCGGGCCGCCGCCCGCGTCCGGGCCCGGGGAGGCACGGTCGACTTCGTCTTCCACCCCTACCAGCTGGCTCCCGAGGCGGGCACCGGGGGCGAACCCAAGTCGGACGTGCTGCGCCGGGCGTTCGGGGACGGGGCCGACGCCGCCGTCGCCCGCATCACCGCGCTCGCTGCCGCCGAGGGCCTGGAGTTCGACCACGAACGGGCCCTGTGGTCCAACACGTTCGAGGCGCACCGGCTGATCGCGGACGCCGCCGGGCAGGGGCGGGCCGAGGCCGTGGTCGAGCGGCTCTTCAGGGCCCACCACACCGACGGCCTGAACATCGCCGACCCCGGGGTGCTCCGCCGCGTCGCCGCCGAGTTCTCCGTCGTGCGCCGCGACGACGGGACCGACGAGCTGCGCGCCGCCCTCGAACGGGTCCGGCGCGAGGACCTGCCCGGGATCCCCCTCATCCGCCTCCCGGACGGCACCACGACCACGGGCACCCCGTCGGACGCGACGTTGCACCACGCGCTCGGCCTCCCGGAACGCGCGACGGCGGCCTGACCCGCGCGCACCCGGGGGCGTGGAGGACGGTCGTACCGCGGACGGGCGACATCGGCGACGTCGGGCGACGTCGGGCGACGGGCCGCGGAGGACGGGCGGCGGCGGGGGTTCGCCTAGGCTGCGGCCCATGGAGTCCTACACGATCGGCCAGGCAGCCCGGCTGCTCGGCGTGAGCAGTGACACGGCCCGCCGTTGGGCCGACGCGGGCCGCTTCCCCACGCGCCGCGAGGGCAACCGGCGCATCGTGGACGGCCCGGACCTGGCGGCGTTCTGCGTCGAGGTCGCGCAGGAGGGCGCCGAGGACGAGGACGCCCGCCACACCTCGGCCCGCAACTCGTTCCCGGGGATCGTGACCGGCATCAAGCTGGGCACGGTCGGCGCCCAGGTGGAGATCCAGGCCGGCCCCCACCGGGTGGTGTCGCTGCTCACCCGGGAGGCCGTGGAGGAACTGGGCCTCGCGGTCGGCATGCGCGCCACCGCCCGCGTGAAGTCGACGAGCGTCTTCGTCGACCGGACCTGACGCCCGACCCACCACCACCTGGCCGGCCTCGCCGGCCCCCGGCCGTGCCTTCCGTCCGTCGGGTGTCCGCTCAGGCGTACGCCCCCGCGCGGGCCGCCGCCAGGGCCGCGCGGGCGGCGCGGGTGGCCGTGGCCTCGTCCAGGGGGGCGTCGGTGGTCAGGAACCGGTAGTACAGGGGGGCCGAGACGGCCCGGATCACCTCGGCGGGATCGGTGCCCGGCGGGAGTTCGCCCCGCTCGACTGCCTCCCGTACGCACGGCGCCCACTCCGCGACGCGGACCTCGTAGAAGCGGTGCAGGGCCTCGGCCGTCCTCGGGTCGCTCGTGGCCGCCGCGATGACCGCCTTGAACAGGGCGCCTTGGCGCGGGTCGGTCAGCGTGCGCCGGACGAGGTCCGCGTTGGCCGTGAGGTCGTCGAGCAGGGAGCCCGTCTCGGTGCGCGGCAGCGACTGCTCGGCCATGTCCGTCAGCAGGTCCGCGACCAGCGCGGCGACGTTTCCCCAGCGCCGGTAGACGGTGGTCTTCCCGACCTCCGCGCGACGGGCGACCTCGGCCAGGTCCAGCGCGTGGAAGCCCTGCTCGGCCAGGGTGTCCCCGGCCGCCCGCAGCACGGCCGTGCGGACGCGGGCCGTTCTGCCCCCGGGGCGGACGGTTCCCGGTTCAGAGGCATCGCTCGAAGCCATAACGGGTCTCCGGTTCCATTAGTGGCGGTGTGGTGTTACGTTGGCATCACCTTAAAGGGTCTGCGGTCCCGTTACCGCTTTCTGGAGGGAAACGTCATGGAGTACAGGCAGCTCGGCACGTCCGGCCTCAAGGTCCCCGCCCTCAGCTTCGGAGCCGGCACCTTCGGCGGCCGGGGGCCGCTCTTCGGAGCCTGGGGCACCACCGACGCCCAGGAGGCGCGCCGGCTGGTGGACATCTGCCTGGAGGCGGGCATCAACCTGTTCGACACCGCCGACGTGTACTCCGAGGGCGCCTCCGAGGAGGTCCTGGGCCGGGCGGTCCGGGGCCGCCGCGACCAGGTGATCCTGTCGACCAAGGCCGGCCTGCCGACGGGCGACGGCCCCATGGACGCCGGCACCTCCCGCTCCCGCCTGATCAAGGCGACCGAGGACGCCCTGCGCCGACTCGGCACCGACCACCTCGACCTCTTCCAACTGCACGCCTTCGATGCCGCCACCCCCGTGGAGGAGGTGCTCTCCGCCCTCGACCAACTCGTGCGCGCGGGCAAGATCCGGTACGTGGGCGTGTCCAACTTCGCGGGGTGGCAGCTGATGAAGTCCCTGTCCGCCTCCGAACGCCACGGCTTCCCCCGCTACGTGGCCCACCAGGTCTACTACTCCCTCGTCGGCCGCGACTACGAGTGGGAACTCATGCCCCTGGGCCGCGACCAGGGCGTGGGCGCACTCGTGTGGAGCCCGCTGGGCTGGGGCCGGCTGACCGGCAAGCTGCGCCGGGGCCGTCCGCTGCCGCCCGGCAGTCGGCTGCACGACACCGCCGACTACGGTCCGCCGGTCGACGACGAGCGCCTCTACGACGTGGTCGACGCCCTCGACGAGGTGGCGCTGGAGACGGGCCGGACCGTCCCGCAGGTGGCCATCAACTGGCTGCTGCAACGCCCCACCGTCTCGTCCGTCATCATCGGCGCGCGCAACGAGGAGCAGCTCCGGCAGAACATCGGCGCGGTCGGCTGGTCCCTGACGCCCGAGCAGACGGCCCGTCTCGACGCCGCGAGCCACCGTCCGGCGCCGTACCCGTACTTCCCGTACGAGCGCCAAGAGGGCTTCGCCCGGCTCAACCCCCCGCTGCTCACGCCCCCGCCGGCCCCGGCCGCGCCCGCCTCCGCGGCACCCGTCGAGGCCCCGGCCGTCGCGGCCCCGGCGGTGTGAGCCGGAGCCGCTGGGTCCTGTCGGGCGGGGGCGCCCGACTCCGAAGGCCCGTCCCGCCGGGCCCCGGGTCAGCCGGCGAGGACCGCGCTCAGGTCGATCAGCGCGAGCCGCTCGGGGTCGGTGAGGATGTCCAGCGCGGTGATCCGGCCGTCCCGGATGGTGAACGCCATGACCGACAGCGGCTTGCCGTCCGCCATCGACACCACCCCGGGCGTGCCGTTGACCAGCGCCGGGTGGGCGGACTCGGCGAACCGGGCGAAGGTGATCGCCTGCGACGCCACGTCGGCCGCGCCGCGCCGCAGCAGGCTGGGCAGCACGGACCCGCCGTCGGAGCGGGCCACGATCTCCGGGTCGAGGAGGGCGACCAGGGCCTCGAAGTCCCCGCCGCGCGAGGCGGCGAGGAAGGCGTCCACGACCTTCCGGCGCCGGGTCGGGTCGCCGTCCGGGGCGGGCGCCACGCCCTGGACGCGGCGCCGGGCGCGGCTGGCGAGTTGGCGGGTCGTCGCGGGCGTTCGGCCGAGGATCGGCGCGATCTCCTCGAAGGTCACCGCGAACATGTCGTGCAGGACGAACGCGAGCCGCTCGGCCGGGGACAGGGTCTCCAGGACGACCATCAGGGCGATGCCCACCGAGTCGGCGAGGAGCACCTCCTGCTCGGGGTCGAGCCGGTGGGGACCGCTGACGACCGGGTCGGGCAGCCGCACCGGCGCCTCACCCACCTCCAGGGGTTCCTCGCGCCGGGTGGTGCGGGAGCGCAGCAGGTCCAGGCAGATCCGCCCGGTGACGGTGGTCAGCCAGCCGCCGAGGTTGTCGACGGCGCCGACGTCGGACCGGCTCAGCCGCAGCCACGTCTCCTGTACGGCGTCCTCGGCGTCGCCGAGCGATCCCAGCATGCGGTAGCCCACCGCCCGCAGGTGGGCGCGGTGTTCCTCGAAGCGCAGCGCCAGAAGGTCGTCCCGCTCGTCCCTCTCGGCCCGGCCGCTCCTGTCGCCGCGCTCGCCCTGCTCGGTCGCGCCGACCCGGTCGCCCCGTTCGGTCGCGTCGGCCCGGTCGTTCAGTTCCGTCCTGTCGTCCCGTTCGTCCTGGTTCATCGGTCACATCCCCGTGGTGATCCGTCGCTCGGTCGGCCCGTCGGCCGTCGCCCCGTACGGGGCGTCCGGGCGACGGTAACCGGCGGTCCGCGCGACAGGTGGCGCGAATGTGCCGAACGACCGCCCGGAGCCGGGCGGTCGCGCGATGTCGGGGACGCGGGGTGGCGGAGGGGCCCGCGGGGGGGGGTCAGCCGGTGTCGTCGTCCGGTCGTCCCGCCGCCCGCCGGTACTCGGCGTTGATGCGCTGGGCCTCTTCCAGCTGGTCCTCCAGGATGACGATGCGGCAGGCCGCTTCGACCGGAGTGCCCTGGTCGACGAGTTCCCGGGCCCGGGCGGCGATCCGCAGCTGGTAGCGCGAGTAGCGGCGGTGGCCGCCCTCGGAGCGCAGCGGGGTGATCAGCCGGGCCTCACCGATGGCGCGGAGGAACCCGGGCGTGGTGCCGAGCATCTCGGCCGCCCTCCCCATCGTGTAGGCGGGGTAGTCGTCGTCTTCCAGTCGGTCGCCGAGCGGGTTGTCCGCCGTCATCCGCACCTCCTCGGGGAACGTGTCGGGGCCCCGGCGCCGTACGGCACCGGGGCCCCGAAGGAAATTCAACACCATCCACAGGTCCCGTCGTCGCCCCACCCTCGGGGCAACGCCGGCGTCCCCACCTGCGGGCGGGTTCGGTGGGTCAGGCGGACACCGGCGTTCCGAGTGCCGCCGCGGCCCGCTGGAGGGGGGTGAGGGCGGGTGCGGGCGCGGGTGCGGGCTCGACGGGGAGGGTGCGGCAGGTGAAACCGAGCTGGGTCATGGCCCGGATGACCTCGGC
Organism: Streptomyces sp. NPDC057939; assembly: GCF_042887545.1. Taxonomy (NCBI): domain Bacteria; kingdom Bacillati; phylum Actinomycetota; class Actinomycetes; order Kitasatosporales; family Streptomycetaceae; genus Streptomyces; species Streptomyces sp. NPDC057939. The sequence goes on along the minus strand of NZ_JBHVPG010000001.1, from coordinate 166,921 downwards.
GGCGCTGAAGTCGCGGCGGTCCTGCCGGGTGACGACCTCGCCCACCTGCTTCACGGGGTAGGTGCGGCGTCCGATGATCACGGAGTCACCGGTGACCGGCTCGGGCTTGACGCCCTTCATCTTTTCCAGCACGCCGCTCTTGGTCAGGTCGAAGGGGAAGCGGGCGATGACGCAGCGCATGGGACCTCACAGGGAATAGCAGGGGAGGAAGGGGACGGCCCGGTGGTCGGACCCCGGCCGGTGCCGGGCCCCGGACCGGGGGCCTCGGGGCCGCGGGCCCCTGGCCCCACCGTAGGGCCCGGAGCCCGGGGGCTCACACCGCGGACCTCACGGTGTGGACCCCGCGGGTCGGGCCGGGGACGGGTCGCGGACCTTACGCGGCGGCGTCGAGCGCGGACTGCGCGCGGGCCGGGCGACGCCGGGCCTGCGAAGGGCGGCCGCGTCCGCCGCGGGAGGTGGCGCTGCGCGAGGTGCGCTCGGCGGGCGGCGCGGTGATGACGACCGGCACGCCCGAGGGGGTGCGGGCGCCCGTGATGCGCTGCAGTTCGGCCTCGCCGGAGCGGACCTGGGTGACCGTGGGGCTGATGCCGGCGTCCGACATCAGGCGGGTCATGGCGCGCCGCTGCTGCGGCGTGACCAGGGTGACGACGCTGCCCGACTCACCGGCGCGGGCGGTGCGGCCGCCGCGGTGCAGGTAGTCCTTGTGGTCGGTGGGCGGATCCACGTTGACGACCAGGTCGAGGTTGTCGACGTGGATGCCGCGCGCGGCGACGTTCGTGGCGACCAGCACGGTGACGTGCCCGGTCTTGAACTGCGCGAGGGTGCGGGTGCGCTGCGGCTGGGACTTCCCGCCGTGCAGCGCGGCGGCCCGTACGCCGCTGTTGAGCAGGTCCTGGGTCAGCCGGTCCACCGCGTGCTTGGTGTCCAGGAACATGATCACGCGGCCCTCGCGGGCGGCGATCTCGGTGGTCGTGGCCTGCTTGTCCGTGCCGTGGACGTGCAGCACGTGGTGCTCCATCGTGGTGACGGCGCCCGCGGACGGGTCGACGGAGTGCACGACCGGGTCGTGCAGGTAGCGGCGCACGAGCAGGTCGACGTTGCGGTCGAGGGTCGCGGAGAACAGCATCCGCTGGCCGCCGGGGCGGACCTGGTCGAGCAGGGCGGTGACCTGCGGCATGAAGCCCATGTCGGCCATCTGGTCGGCCTCGTCCAGGACGGTGATGTCCACCTGGTCGAGCCGGCAGTCACCGCGGTCGATGAGGTCCTTGAGGCGGCCCGGCGTCGCGACGACGACCTCGGCGCCGCCGCGCAGCGCGGAGGCCTGCCGGCCGATGGACATGCCGCCGACGACGGTCGCCAGCCGCAGCCGGACGGCGCGGGCGTACGGAGTGAGCGCGTCGGTGACCTGCTGCGCGAGCTCGCGGGTCGGTACGAGGACCAGCGCGAGCGGCTGGCGGGGCTCGGCGCGTCGACCCGCGGTGCGGGAGAGCAGCGCGAGGCCGAAGGCGAGGGTCTTGCCGGAGCCGGTACGTCCGCGGCCGAGGGCGTCACGGCCCGCGAGGGTGTTCGGCAGGGTCGCGGCCTGGATCGGGAACGGAACGGTCACGCCCCCGGCCACGAGGGCCGCGAGGATCGGCTGCGGCATGCCGAGGTCGGCGAACGCCTCGACGGCGGGCAGCGCCGGGGTGATCGTCTCGGGCAGCGCGAACTCCCCCTGCTGGGCGGCGGGCCGACGGCCGTAACCGCCGCTCGGACGGCCGTAGCCGCCGGACCGTCCCTGGCCACCGCCACCGCCGGAGCGGGAGGGGGCGGCCGAACGGGTGGAGGAGGACCAGGAGCCGCCGCCGGAGCGGCCGCGGGAGGATCGTTCATTCGTACGTGTGCGGTTCATGGGGAACCTTCCTTGATGCGGCGCGTATCAAGGAATTCCCGCAGCGAAACGCACCGCGCGGAGAATAGCGAGAACGGGCCGGATGAAAAAACGGAACGGGGTGGGCCGAACGATGCGGCCGGGCGGGCCGCGGAGGCTCTTACGGAATTCCATTCCGGAGCCGTGGGCCACTGCCCCCCGTGTGGAAAAAAGGACGAGCCGGGGCCCGCACCCCAAGGTGCGGGACCCGGCTCGTCCTGCGCTTGCGTCAGGCGGAGACGATGTTCTCGGCCGTCGGGCCCTTCTGGCCCTGCGCGATGTCGAAGTTCACCTTCTGGCCTTCCTGGAGCTCGCGGAAGCCCTGGGAAGCGATGTTCGAGTAGTGGGCGAACACGTCGGGGCCGCCACCGTCCTGCTCGATGAAGCCGAAGCCCTTTTCAGCGTTGAACCACTTCACGGTGCCAGATGCCATTTTAAATCTCCTTCGGGGGCAAAGCCCGGAGTCCGCACTGTGCCGACTCCGTGTCGCCGCGATGATTGCCCCGTCCGGAAAATGCACCGGAAATACAGAAGTGCTTCCACCCGAAAGAATCCGGTGGAGGCACTTGGAGTTTTGGGAACCACAACTGCAACTGGTATCGACAGTAGCACGGTGGGGGCCGTTCCGTGGGATGAATAATTCGGGCCCACCGTATGTGTGAGAAATGTTTACCGGGCCTCGTGGTTAATTCTCACTTCGCGGCGACAGATATCGGAGGCCCCCGGGGGGAGGGTTCGGGCGGCGTGCGGCGCGCCCCGGCGCCGGGGGTGTGTCGGGGCGCGCGCCGGGGGCCGCCGCGGCTCGTGGCGGGGCGACTCCGAACGGAGGGTGTCCGGGTGCGTCACGTGTCGATCGATGCGGATTTAGGCATATGTACTGATAAATCTCGTGCGTCCGCCCTGTCTGGTCCCCCCTGGTCGAGGAAGGCCCCTCCATGAAGCGTTTCCCGGTGATCGCCACGCTGTGCGTCAGCGTGGTGTTCGGTCTGAGCGCCTGCTCGGACGACAGCGACAGTTCGCCCTCCGACGAGGCGAGCAAGGCCACCCAGGCCGCAGCCGACCTCTGCACCGACCTGGCCGCGCTGAAGGCCGACAACGCCAAGCTGAAGGCCCTGAGCCCCGCGAACGCCACCAAGGACCAGGTCAAGGACGCCTACGACGCCGTCCAGAAGGACTGGGCCGGCGTGAAGGAGAACACCGCCGCCCTCAAGGAGGCGGAGCGCAACGCGGTGCAGGCCGCCGCCGACGACCTCAAGAAGGCCTACGAGGGCCTGCCGGGCGACACCACCGGCAAGGACGCCCTGACCCAGCTCCAGCCGAAGATCCAGACCCTCGACGAGGCCACGACGGCCGCCTCCGCCGGCCTCAAGTGCTGACGAGGCCGCCGCACCGTCACGTCCCGCCGGCCGGCGCCGGTGCCGGGCGCCCCGCGGGCAGCAGCTCCGTGACGACGAAGGCGACCACGGCCGCCAGGATCACGACGGGCATCATCGCGGCGCTGCCGAGCAGCAGGACGACGAGGATCACGCTGCTCACCGGCAGCCGCAGCATGGTGGCCGTGGCCGCCGCCATCCCCGCCGCCATCGCGGGGGCGATCCCCAGTCCCGGCAGGGGGGCGAGGAGCACGCCCGCCGCCGCGCCGAGGAACAGCCCGGGGAAGACGGGGCCGCCCCGCAGGCTGCCCAGGCACAACGCGTAGGCGATGCCCTTGAACAGCAGGAGGGCGAGCAGCGCGCCGACGCCCCAGGCGTACGGGTCCGCGGCCAGCGAGCCGAGGGCCGCCTGCCCCGACAACGCGGCCTCGGCCGGCGACCGGCCGGTGATCAGGGCGTAGAGGGCGGCGCAGGCCGCCGCGCCGAGGGCGCACAGCACGGTCCGGGCGAAGGGGCGCCGCGTGACGTAGTCGGCGACCGCCCGGGCCCCGACCGACACGGGGTGCAGGGCGACGGCGAAGACCGCTCCGATGGCCACCGCCCAGAACACGTCCGGCGCGTCCAGCCGGGGGAGCGGCGCGTACAGCTTCAGGGACAGGTCACCGGTGCCCAGCCCCGTCCAGCGCCCCAGCCCCGTGAACACCAGGGAGCCGATGCCGCTCGACAGCAGGGCGGGCAGCATCACGGCGAACAACTGGGGCCCGCCCACGCCCGCCACCTCGATCAGCAGGACCGCGGCGACGAGCGGGTTCCCGAAGATCGCGGCGATGGCCGCGGCGGACCCGGCCGCGCCCAGCAGCGCCAGGCCGCGCGGGGTCGCCGGCGCCCTCGACAGGTCCCGGAACAGCAGGGCCAGGCCGCCGCCCAGGGCGATCAGCGGCGCCTCCGGACCCAGGACCGCCCCGAACGGCAGGCAGGCCGCGGCCGCGAGCAGGATCCCGGGCAGCGCCGCCGACGAGGCGACCCCCGTGTGCAGTCCGGCCCCCGGGACGTCACCGCCCGCGCCGGGCAGGTGCCTCGCGATCAGGCCGACGACGGTTCCGGCGAAGAGCAGCAGCGGGAACGGCCACCACCAGGGCGGGTCCGTCAGGCCCACGGCCGAGGGGAGGTCGGCCCACAGGACGTGCTCCAGCTCGTGCAGGGCCACCAGGAACCAGAACGCGGCCAGGGAGACCGGGATGCCGATGAGGGCGCACAGGACGAGTGTCTTCAGGTAGCCGGGGCTGCGGAGGATGTGCCGCAGGACGTCGGCCTCCTGCGGTTGTCCGCCGCCCTGCGCGGACTCGGAAGGGGTGCGCGGCTCCGCCATGGATCACTTCCTTTCCCGCTTCCTCGATGGTCCACCCGGGTGGCGTCCCGCGCCGCCGGAACCGTCGTCCGGGTCCGTGGGCCCGTGGGCCGCGCGCCGGCGCATCCCGATCTTGACCGCGCCGAACAGCACCTTGGCGATCAGCCCGACCACGATCAGGTCGGCGATCATCTGCATCGTGGTCAGCGCGCGGCCGGTCTGGCTGGTGGGGACGATGTCCCCGAAGCCCACTGTCGCGAACACGGTGACCGTGAAGTACAAGGCGTCGGTCCGGTTCAGCGGCTCGGAGAACGACGGGGGGTCGTTCAGGGAGAGCACGAAGTACGTCACGGAGAAGAGCAGCAGGAACAGCGGGACGGCGGTCGCCAGCGCCTCCACGGCCCGCAGCCGGGGGTGCTTCGCGTGGGTGATGGCGAACACCTGCCAGATGACGAGCGCCCCGAACAGACCGAGCCCGAGGATCAGCAGCAGCACGGTCGTGATCCCGGCCTCGCGGTCCAGCGGCGCCACGTAGAACAGCCAGGTGAGCAGTCCGGCCGAGGCCACCGAGCGGGACAGGGGCGCCAGCAGCATGCGGCGCATCTGCCGGGTGGTGGGGACCTCGTCCGGTGGCGCGGATGCCTCGGGTTCCATGGCTTCAGGAGAAGGCGCCGGCGCGCTCCGCGCGACCCGGGCGACCCGGGCGTCCGCTACGGAGCCGTGGGGGCCGCCCACACCAGCGGATGGGCCCCGGCGCCCGTGCGGTCGACCCGGCGCAGGCGCTCCCGTACGACCGCGCGCCGCTCGGCGGGGCAGCGGGCCTCCAGCCGGGCCAGTAGGTCGCGGAGCCTGCGCAGGGCCATCGGCGAGCCCGCGGCGGCGAACGAGAGCTCGTCGACCGCGGTGGCGACGTACTGCTCCCAGTCGGGGACCGGGACCGTCACCCGCAGCCGGCCCGCCCCGTCGGGGAACCGTCCGATGTCGAGCTCGCGGTCGGCCAGGCGGGTCAGCAGGTCCTCCGTCCGGTCCATGCTCTCGACCGCCGTCGCCGGATCGTTGACGGCCGGGGACAGCGCCCGCAGCGCGATGTCGGCGAGCAGCCGGAACGGCAGGTCGGGGTCCTGGTCGAAGGTGCGCTCGGACCCGGTGGCCACGGCGGCGAGCAGCGCCGACGCGGGCGGCCCGCCGGCGCCCGACACCTCGGCGAGCACCGTGCCCCGCCACACGGGCGTGCCGGGGGTGACGCGGAACGCGATCGCGCAGTCGTGTTCCTCCGCGAGGGCGACCAGGGCGCGCACGTCGATCCGCCGGACCACGGCCGCCGGCCCCGACCAGCGCACGGGTGTGCCCCCGGCGCCGTGCACCGGCGGGGGCCGCGCCTCCCGGCCGGGGTCGTACGGCCGCTCGTACAGGTCGTCGAACAGGAGGTGGGCGCGGTCGCAGATGGCGGTCAGCGAGTGGCCGAGCTGGATCGAGCCGAACGCCTTCATCTGGAGCGTCCGCATGAGACCGATCGCGATCAGCGAGGACAGCATGGCGAGGCAGGGGACGAGGGCGGAGACGCTGTCGCTGACGCCGATGGACAGCCCCGAGGTGACGCAGAAGACGAACACGCCGACGGTGAAGGCGAAGGCGCGCCAGACGATCGGCTCGTCCCGGAACAGCGCCAGGCGCGGGGTGAACGCGCCGGCCGAGAACTGCACGACCAGGAACAGCATCGAGTAGATGATGCTGACCAGGCTGATCACGCCGAACCCGATCGTGAACAGCAGGTTCGCCGCGCGTCCGGCGTCGACCCGGGGCCCCGCCGACATCATCGGCGTCACCAGCCCCAGCAGCAGTCCGAGGACCGCGCACACCAGCTGCGACAGGTCCCGGCGGACCGCGCGCGCGGGCCGCTGGAACAGCGACCCGCGCCCGCGCCGGTCAGGGGCCCGCACGGGCCGCACCCCCGTCCGCCGGCCCTCGCGGGTTCCCCTCGGCGGCCCGGCCCGTGGCGGCCAGCAGGGCGAGCACGGCGAGGACCGCGAGCAGGACCAGCACCAACAGCAGCACCGTGAGCACCGTCGGGTGGTTCCACAGCGCGAACACGAGGGCGAGGACGGTCACGACCACCGCGGTGACCCAGCGCCGGTTCGCCTCGATCCAGGTACCGGCGCGCCCGCCGTGCACGCCGTGGGCGGCGCCCCAGCGGGCGGTGGAGTCGGCGGTGCGTTCCGCCCGGCCGCGGACGCCGCGCGGCAGCCGGCCGGGCCCCGTCAGGTACGCGCCGAGCGCGACGACGACCCCGAGCACCACGGCGGTCCGCAGGGCGACCCGCAGGAATCGCACGAGCGTGTCGAAGACCGCCGCCGCGGCCGCCGGGGACTGCACCTGCGCGGGCAGGTGGTCGAGGTACTGGTGGCGTACGACGACCAGCGCGATGCCGACCAGGACGCAGGCGGCCGCGGCGCAGAGCGCGGTGGTCACCAGGGCCCGGCGGCGGCGCCGGGCGAGCAGCACGCCGGCCGCCGCGAGGGCCACGGTGAGCACGGGCAGCCAGTTGCCGACGACGTCGAGGAGGCGGACCGCGCCCCTGATCTTCTTCAGCTCGTCGGAGTGGAAGAGGACCATCTGCTTGTCGACGTCCGGGATCTTCGCGGCCGGGGAGAGCCCGGCGTCGACGAGTTCCTTCTTGACGGTCTCCACGGCGGTGCCCAGGTCGAGGGTGACGGTGCCGCCGTCGACCTCGATCGCGCCGCGGCCGTGGCCGGTGAGCGCGCGCACCACGGCCCCGTGGGCGAGGCGGTTGGCGTCGGTCCAGAGGGACTCGAACCGGTCGCTCTCGACGAAGCGGGTAGCGACCTTCGAGACGGCCTCGTCGGCGGCTGAGTCGAGGGAGGGTCCGAGCGCCTTGACGGCCGTACCCACCCTCGGCGGCAGCCCCTGCTTCTCCAGCCATTCGGCCAGGTCGGCGGTGATGCGGGCCCCGTCGACCCGTACGTCCGCCGCCTCGCCGATCCGGTGCACGGCGGCCGCCTCGATCGCCGGGTTCGAGGCGAGGGGCGCGACGGTGGACACGTAGCGGCCGGTGTCCAGCACGATGTCGTGCACCCAGACGGTGATCAGGGACAGCGGGACGAACAGGCAGGCGAGGGTGATCATGACCGCCGAGAACGCGCTCCGCACGACGCGCCGCGGCCGGCCCGGCTCGGGCGGTCGGCCCGGCTCGGGCGGTCGCGGCGGGTCCGGCGGGTCCGGCGGGTCCGGCGGCGCGGGCGGGTCGGACGGCAGGGTCATGGCACTCCCGGGAACGGCTGGGGCGGAATGCAGCCTCCTGCCATTGGGCACGTGCCGCCCCGCGCCGCGCACGTCCGGTTGGGCCCATCGGGTGCACGCCCGCCCGCGCCGCCCCGTACTGCCGCGTGCCGGCCGCGCGGTCCGGGCTACGACATGCCCTGGTCGGTGACGGTGGGCAGCGAGAGGCCGTAGACCTGGTTGAGGACGGTGGGCAGCAGGGCGTTGGCCGTCGTCCTGCCGTCGGGCGACAGGGTCAGGTTCGTCCAGATGACGAGCGTGACGTCGTTGACCGGGTCGTGGCCGATGAAGGAATTGAAGCCGGGCAGTTCGCCGCCGTGGTAGTACATCGCGGCGTCCGGGGCGAAGCGCTGGTAGGAGATGCCGTACCCGTACTTCTGCCCGTCGGGCGCGGCCGGGTCCTCGGCCCGCGGGCTGTCGAGCCACTGCTTCTGGACGGCCGGGTCGAGGACCTCGCCCCTGACCAGGGCCCGGATCCAGGTGCCCAGGTCGTCGGCGGTGGAGATGGCGCCGCCGGCGGCGGAGGCGTAGGAGGGGTTCTGGTGGGTGTAGTCGACCGGCTTGAGCTTCCCGGAGCGCGCCGCCGCCGTCAGTTCGGCGGGGTACGGCTCGTCCACCAGCGCGTACGCCGATCCGCCGTACATGTAGCCGTGCGCGTACGGGCTCGGCAGTGCGGTGTCGTCGGCGGCGGGCAGCGAGGTGCCCGCCAGCCCGAGCGGCGCGTACAGCCGGTCGTGGAGCTGCCGGGCCAACGGTCCGCCGCCCGCCTTCTCGGCGACCAGGCCCAGCAGGACGTAATTGGTGTTGCTGTACTCGTAGGACGCGTCGGGCGCGAAGTTCGGGCCGTGCCGGAACGCGATGTCGAGCATCTCGCGCGGTGTCACGGCCCTGCCCGGGTCGGAGTCCATCCGCGCCGCGAGCTCGGGCGCGTCGGTGTGGTTGTGGAGCCCGCTGCGCATCCTCAGCAGGTCGGCGACGGTGATGTGCTCGCCGTTCGGCACGCCGGGGACGTACGCGGACACCGGATCGTCGAGCTTCAGCTTCCCGTCCTGCGCCAGCAGCATGATCAGGGCGGCGGTCATGGTCTTGGTGTTGGATGCGATCCGGAAGTGGTCCGCCGTCGTGGGGCGGTCGGAGGCGCCCAGCTCGGTCGTGCCGACGGTCGTCCGGACCGTGCCCTGCGGGGTGCGGAGCAGCACGACCGCACCCGGCACCATCAACTTCCTCGCCGCCGCCTCGACGGCGGACCTCAGTGCGGCCGGATCGACCGGCTCCGTCGCCCCCGGGAGCCCGGTGCCGGGCTCCGTCGCGCCCGCCGTCGCCGCGGGCCCGGCCGCGCCGCGGTCCGCCGCCGACGCGGCGCCCGCCCCGGGCGGGGCGCCGCCCACGATCAGCACCACCGCGCAGGGGGCGACCACAGCGGTACGGAGAAGGCGGCGGTACGGGGTGCCGTCGGACCGGGGGTTCCTCATGCCGGCATCACAGCCCTCGTGCACGGCGGTCCGGCGCCCCGAACGCGGCCCTCTCGCAGGAGCCCTTCAAAGAGCCCGAATCGCCCGAATGTGGGGCAATCAACTATTCCACAACCGGCGGCGCCCCGTCCGTACCCGTACCGGCATTGGTACCCGCACCCGCACCCGCACCCGCACCCGCACCCGCACCCGCACCCGCACCCGCACCCGCACCCGCACCCGTGTCCGTATCGGTGACGAGATCGGTCCGCAGGCGCTCCAGCAGCGCTCCGGCAGCCGGTCCGGTCGGTCCGGCGGCCCGCCAGGCGAGGGCGACCCGGGCGCGCGGCCGCGGCTCGGCGAAGGCCAGGATCCGCAGGCCCAGGGCCTCGGCGAGGTCCGCCGGAACCCCGGGTACGGCGGCCACCCCGAGCCCCCGGGCGGCCAACTGGCACAGGAACCGCGGATCGGCCGCTTCGAACACCACGCGCGGCCGGAACCCCGCCCGCGCGCAGGCGCGTTCCAGCACGCCGCGGCTGCCGGTGCCGCGGGGCAGGGCGATCACCGGCCGGTCGCGCAGCGCCTCCAGCGGAAGGCCGCGGCCGTCGGTGTCGGCGGCGAGGGCGATCAGGGGGTCGTCGGGGGCGACGGCGGCGACCAACGGCTCGTCGATCAGGACCTTGAGACGGACCCCGGCCGGTGGTTCCTCGTCCGCGAGCCCGATCAGCGCGAGGTCGAGCAGACCTTCCCGCAGTGCGTCGAGCATCCGCTCCGACGAGTCCTCCGTCACCGCGACCTCGATGTGCGGGTGCCGTTCGTGGAACGACGCCAGGACGGCGGCCAGGTCGAACTCGTGGACGGCGGCCCCGGAAAGCACCCCGATGGTGACCCGCCCGCGCAGCAGCCCGCCGAACGCGTCCGCCACCTGCCGGGCCCCCTCGACGGCGGCGAGCGCGGCCCGCGCGTACGGCAGCAGGGCCCGGCCCACCTCCGTCGGCGTCACCGACCGGCCCGACCGGTCCAGCAGCGGCTGCCCGAGTTCCCGTTCCAGTTGCCGTATCTGCGCGCTGATCCCCGGCTGGGCCAGGTGCAGTCGGGCGGCGGCCCGTGTGAAGCCCGCCTCCTCCACCACCGCGACGAAGTACTGCAACTGCCGAAGCTCCATAACCAACGATTCTAGGAACCAGCACAACAGGCTCTTGGACTTCCACCCGCCCCCGCGGTCACCCTGGACGCATGGCGGACACCATGGAACTCGCAGCGGCCATCGCAGCCGAACGCCGGGAGCTGGCAGACCTGTTGGACGGGCTCCCGGCCGGGAGCTGGGACGCCCCCAGCCTGTGCGCGGGCTGGCGGGTGCGTGAGGTCGCGGCCCACATGACGACGGGATTCCGGTACTCCCTCGCGAAGACGGCGCGGGAACTCGTCAGGGCGGGCGGGCGCCTCCACCGGATGACCGACGCGTGCGCACGCCGCGACGCGGCCGCGTACCCGCCCCGCCAACTCGCCTCGTTCCTGCGGGACAACGCGGACCGCCCGTGGACCCCGCCGGTCGGCGGCCTGCCGATGGCGCTGGCCCACGACGTCGTGCACGGTCTGGACGTCACGGTCGCGCTCGGCCTCGACCGCCGGGTGCCCGAGGACCGCCTGCGCGCCCTGCTCGCCCGCGTCGACGCCCGAACCCTCAGGTTCTTCCGCACCGACCTCGGCGGCATCGAACTGCGCGCCACCGACCTCGACTGGTCCTTCGGCGCCGGCGCCCCCCTCCACGGCGCCGCCCAGGACCTCCTCCTCGTCGCCCACGGCCGCAAACTCCCCCCGGGCCGGCTCGCGGAATCCCCCCTGACCACCCGCTTCACCCGCCGCTGAAAGCAGCCGAACGCTCCTCGAACGCCCCTGAACCACGCGGAATGAGATCGTCCCTTTAAGGCATCCCGTTTCGCGCCTCGCACTTCGGACGACTGCCTTCCGTTTTATGTCTCCTCCGCCTTCTCCGCTTTCTCCCTCTTCCGCCTTCGGGCGCATACCCTTCGGGCGTACGGCGAGTTCACGCCGATCCGGGTGAATACCCGTTCTGCGGAGATTGGTTACGCTGCCCTCACGGCGCCCGGTCACCGCCCCGCGCCCGCCCCGCTCCCGCCGCGTGCCACCCCGCCCGCCGCCCCGGGCGCCGCGGCGCGGCGGGCCCCGGCGGAGCCCGCAGCACGGTGACACCAAGGTGCCAGACCCCAAGCTGCCAGCCACATCCCTTGGGCCGCCGCAGTTCCTCGTGCAGGATCGCCACAAGGGGAAAACAGGCCGGAATGTTCTTCGAACCGGCCGACTGCAGTGAGAAAAAACGGGGGAAGTTTCACATGAATTACGTCAAGAATGCCGTCGCTGTCTTTGCCGCACTCGCCGCCATTGCGCTCGGTACGGCCGATTTCGGAGTGAACGGCGAGGGGGCGTCCGCCGCGGTCGGGACCACGGCCGCCGGAGCCGCCATCCCGCTGAGCCTCAACTGGGACTGAACCGGCGCATCGCGCGAACGAGTAGGGAGAAGCAAATGAATGTCTTGGTGTGCCGCTGGGACCGGGTCACGCTGGAGGCCGTCCTCGACCGGGGCGCCTCGGTCACCCTGGTCTTCGACGAGTGGGAGGCCGCCAACCGCGGCGTCGACCCGAAGCTGCTGGAGCGGGTCGACCGTCACTACGTGATCCGCAGCTTCGACGCCATCGACGAGCTGGCGCAGCTGGCCGTGGACATCCGCACTCGCGGTGTGAAGATCGACCGGCTGCTCAGCCTCTCCGAGTTCAGTCAGTTCGGCGCCGCCTACCTGGCCCAGCTGCTCGGGCTGGAGCTGCCCGCCGTGGAGACCTCCGTGCTCATGCGGGACAAGCGTGCGATGAAGGACCGCGCCCGACAGGCCGGCATCCGCTGCGCCCGCTACGTCTCCCTGTCCACCGGGGACGTCGAGGGCTCGGTTCGGCAGGTCGAGCAGGAACTCGGTTTCCCGGTCATCGTGAAGCCCGCCGCCGGTCTCGGCTCGGTCGACACGTCCAAGGTGGAGGACGCGGCCGGGCTCACCGCCGTGCTCCAGGAGGCGGGCCGGGACGCGACGGTCAAGTTCCTGATGGCCGAGGAGGTCCTGGACGGGGACGAGTTCCACGTGGACGCGGTCTGGGCGGAGGGCAAGCCGCGGGTCTTCGGCGTCAGCCGCTACCTCCGTCCGCGGATGACCGTCACGACCCCGGGCCGCGACAACGGTTCGATCCTCCTGCCGCGCGACCGCGAGGCCGCGCTGTACGAGGAGGTCGAGCAGCTGCACGAGCGCATCAACACGGCGTTCGGCATCACCGACGAGATCACCCACCTGGAGATCTTCCGCCGGGCGGACGGCGAGCTGTGGTTCTCCGAGATCGCCACCCGGTTCGCCGGCGGCGCCATCCCGGAGAGCTTCGGCCCGCAGGGTGCCGACCTGCGGGAGCTGTGGATCGCCGCCGCCCTGGGCGGGCCCGGTGCGGAACTGCCGGCCAAGCAGGCGCCGTACCCCTACATCGGCTGGATCAACATCGCGCCCGCCGAGACCGGCCGGATCCTGGAGGAGCCCTCCGACGAGCTGATCTCCCGGTTCCCGTACGTCCTGCGGACGGTACGGAGCCGCCCGGCCGGCTCCGAGATCGGCGAACTGCACCCGTCCGTCTGGTGCACGCTGCTGGTCCTCGGTGCGGACAGCGAGGCCGAGTTCCGCGAGCGGGCGGCCGAACTGGAGGCCGCGCTGCTGCCGGCCTACGTGATGGGGCAGTGAACCGGATGGGCACGGAGCCGCTCGGCTTCGGCCGGCACTTCACCGGGCACATGGCGCTGGCGCGCTGGACGCCCGAGGCCGGCTGGTCCGACGTCGAGCTGAGCGCGCACGCCCCGCTCGCGCTTTCGCCCGCGGCGATGACGTTGCACTACGGACAGGCGATCTTCGAAGGCCTCAAGGCGTACCCGCGGGCCGACGGTTCGCTATCGCTGTTCCGACCCGGGGCCAACGCCGAGCGGTTCAACCTCAGTGCCGCCCGCCTGGCCATGCCCGAGCTGCCCCCGGCGGTGTTCGTCGAGGCCTGCGAGCTGGTCGCCTCGGCCGATGCCGACCAGGTGCCGCGCGGGCCGGGGCAGAGCTTGTACCTGCGCCCGTTCATGATCGCCACGGAACCGTCGCTGGGGGTCCGGCCGGCCCTGGAGTACCTGTTCGCCGTCATCGGCTCGCCCGTCGACCACTTCTTCGCCGACGGCCACCAGGCCATCGACGTGTGGTGTTCCAGCGACCGGATCCGCGCGGCGCGCGGTGGCACCGGGGCGGCCAAGTGCGCCGGAAATTACGCGGGCAGCCTGGCCGTCAAGGCCGAGGCCGTGGCGCAGGGCTGCCACGAGGTGCTGTGGTTGGACGCGGAGGAGCGGCGCTGGGTCGAGGAACTGGGCGCGATGAACTTCTTCTGCGTCACTCGGGACGAGGGCGGTGCACCGCTGCTGGTCACCCCGCCGCTCTCCGGGACGATCCTGGCCGGCAACACCCGTGACAGCCTGCTGCGCATCGCGTCCGACCTCGGGGTGCGGGTCGCCGAACGGCCTGTTTCCCTGGTCGAGTTGACCGCCGGGGACGGCAGGGTCACGGAGGCCTTCGCCTGCGGGACCGCCGCGTCCGTGGTGCCCATCGGAGCGGTGACGACGAAGGAGCGGCGCGTCCGGATCGGCGACGGCCACCCGGGGAAGATCACCACCCGGCTGCGGGACGAGCTGGCCGCCATCCAGTACGGCCTCCAGCCGGACCCGTACGGATGGACGCACCCGGTCCCGGGGGCCACCCCGGCGCCGGTCGGACCGTCCGTCTGACGTGTCGGGCCCCGGTCGAGGCCCGGGGCCCTTCCGATCAGAGCCAGCCGTACTCCACGGCGCGCACTCCCGCCTCGAAGCGGCTGCGCGCCTCCAGGCGGGTCATCAGGTCCGCCATGATCCGTCGGACGCTGCGCAGGGAGAGCCCCAGCCGCTTGCCCGCCGCCTCGTCCGTCAACCCGGAGGCCAGGATGCGCAGGAGTTCGCGCTCCTGGGCGGTGAGTCCCTGGCCGTCGCGCTGGCCCGAGGTGCCGAGGGGGAGACCCGATTCCCAGAGCCGCTCGAAGAGGGTGACGAGGGCGTCGATGACGCTCGCCTCGCGGACGAGCAGCGCCCCGGCGCGGCTGTCCTTGGGATCGATGGGCAGGATCGCCGTCCTGCGGTCGATCACGATGATGCGCATCGGCAGGGTGGGCACCGTCCTGATCTCACCGCCCAGGTCGGTGAGCCAGACCGCGTACTGCTGGGTCGAGGGGTGGTTGCGGACGCTGTCGAGGTACATGGTGCGCAGTGACACCCCGCGGGCGAGCACCTCGCCGTCCAGTTTCTGGCTGGCCTCCATGCTCTCCGGCGAGAGCCCTGCCTTGGGGATCAGGGCGAGGATCTCCGTCTGCACGTCCTTGGACAGCTCGGCGATGCGGTTCCTCGTCGAATCGAGGCTGCGCAGGTACTCGATCCGGCCGCCTTCGCGGGTGCCGAGGGTCGCCTCGTGCTCCCGTATGAGGGACATCATGGAGGTGCGGGCCCGTTGCAGCTCGTGCTGCTCCTTGAGGAGCGCGGCCTCCCGCTGCGATATGAGTGAGCCGAGTCCCAGTTTCGGCTGGACGGCCACCACCCGGTCGGGATTCTCGTGCGACGGCCAGACGAGGCCCAGGCCCGTCAACTCCGCGCGGCCCGTCTCCACGGCGTCCGGCGTGGCGCCGAGCTCCTCGGCCAGTTTGGGCACGTCCCATTCGGGGTGCAGGAGCATCAGCTGGTACAGCGACTCCGCGAGCCGGGTCATGCCGAGGCAGTCGAGCGCCGATTCCGCCGCATCGCTGACGGCGAGCTTCGCGTCCATCGCATTTCACTTTCTTCATTCTCGGCGCCAACCCCGCTGACTCGGACCGTAGTTGGCAGGTTCGAGTCGGTTCCGGGGAGGGCCGAACCGCCGTCTGTTGCAGCGGATTGAATACGTGCGCCCACCGAATTTCGGGACGGGATGGCAGGAGCGTAGCGATCGGGAACCGAGGGTGTCCAGCCCTGTCACGGAACGTGACGTCTCTTGATCGTAGCGATGTCGACCGCGCGAAATGGCTGGTCAAGGCGGCTGGTGGGGGAGGGATTCGGTCGCAGTGCGCCGTGACATCAAGGTGCCGGGCGTCAAGCTGCCGGACGGATCGATTGAGTTCGGAGTGGCCCCGCCGCGAGAATTGTCCTTGAAATGAGTATCCGTTGGGGCGGAAATGCGTGAATTTATCGGATGGATTTCCTCCGGTTTCCGGTCGACGCCTCCCGGCCCAATTCTCGGCATGTGCGTTCCCGTCCGGAAGAAACTGGCGGCGCCGCCCCGACAAGATTTTGAGAGGTGTTTTCGTGCGATTCCTGGTCTGCCGTTGGGAAGTCGGTGCCATCGAGGCCCTGCTGTCCCGTGGCGCGCAAGTCGTCCTGCTCATCGACGCATGGGAGTCCGAACACCGCCACCTCGACCCCGAGGTGGTCGGCCGGCTGGAGCGGCTGATCCGCATCGACAGCTTCGACGCGATGGACGAACTGGCCGTACTGGTCACCGGCCTCCAGGAGGAGGGCCTGACCTTCGACCGGGTGGTCAGCGTCTGCGAGCGCGGCCAGTTCGCGGCGGCCTACCTCGCCGCCCTGCTGGGCCTGGGGCGGCCCACCATCGCCCAGAGCGTCCAGGTCAGGGACAAGCGCGCGATGAAGGCCGCGGTCCGCCGGCTCGGCGTGCCCACGGCGGGCTTCACGACGGTCCCGCCCGGCGACCCCGCTGCCGCCGCCCGCCACGTCGAGCGGGCGGTCGGGTTCCCGGCCGTCGTGAAGCCCGTGGCCGGCGCCGGGGTGGTCAGCACCGCCCGGGTGGAAACGGCCGCCGAACTCGCGTCCTGGCTCACGGAGAACGCCGCCGACGGCCCCTTCATGGCGGAGCAGATGATCGCAGGCGAGGAGTTCCACGTCGACGCGGTCTGGGTGGCCGGCGAGCCCTGGGAGTTCGCCGTCAGCAAGTACCTGCGCCCCAGGATCGAACTCGACGACCCCGGCCACCTCAACGGAGCGATCCAGCTTCCCCCCGCGCGCGAGCCGGAGCTCCACAAGGCCGTCGAGGAGCTCCACCGCCGGGTGAACGAGGCCTTGGACATCACCGACGGCATCACGCACACCGAACTGTTCCGGTCCCCGGACGGCAGCCTCTGGTTCTCCGAGATCGCCACCCGCCCCGGCGGGGGCGGTACCACCCAGGCGTTCCGGGCGCGCGGCGCCGACCTGCGCGAGGTGTGGGCCGAGTCCCTGGTCTCGGCGGACCGCACGTCACAGCCGCTGCCCGCGCCGCCCCACCCCTACATCGGTTGGGTCATGCTGACACCCCACACGCCGGGCCGCATCACCAGCGAGCCGAGCGACGCCGAGATCGAGGCCTTCCCGTACGTCCTTGACGTCGATCGGACCGCTCGTGTCGGCGACACCGTATGGACGAACAGCCTCGCGCCCGGAGTGACGCTGGTCATCGGCGCCGACAGCGAGGCCCAGTTCACCGAGCGGGTCCTCGCCCTCGAAGCGGCGCTCGTCTTCGAGACCGCTTCCGACAGGACCGACAGCGACGCGGACGACGCCGGCGCGGACGACGCCGGGATCGACGCCGATGGGATCGACTCCGACGTGGAGACCGCCGCATGACGGTCGTGCGGGACTTCCGGGAGCTGCCGGCCGCGGCGAAGCTGCTGCTGCTGGCCGGTGGCGTCAGCGCCTTCGGGTCCGGACTCGTGCTGCCGCTGCTCGTCCTCTACCTCGTCCAGGGGCACGGCTTCGGCATATCCGTCGCCACCAACGCGATGGCCGTCACCTCCGTGACCGCCGTCGTCGGCGGTCTGACCGCGGGCTGGGCGGCCGACCGGTTCGGCAGCGTGCGTACGGTGGGCACCGCGATGCTCTTCGCCTCGACCGGCACCGGCCTGTACGCGTGGGTGTCCCAGCCGTGGCACGCCACCGTCGCCGCCGCGGCCTTCGGACTCGGCGTGGGCGGCGCGGGCGTCGCCCAGGGGCTGCTAGCCGAGGTGGTGGCGCCCGACCGTCGCCCGGTCGCCTTCGGATTCAACTTCGGTGTGGCGAACGCCGCGTTGGGACTCGGCGGAGTGCTGTCCGGCCTCGTCGTCAGCAGCGAACACCTGTGGACCTTCCGGGCGGTGTACCTGGCCGACGCCCTCACCTTCGTACTCGCCGCCCTGATCACCGTCGTCGCGGCCAAGAGCCTGCCCACGACCGCGCACCGGGCGAAGGAGGGCGCGCCCCGCGTCTCCTACGTCCGCGTGCTGGCGAACGGGCCGCTGCTCGCGGCGCTGCTCGTCGCCTTCCTGATGTTCGCCATCGGCTACTCGCAGCTGGAGTCGGGCATTCCGGCCGTACTGCTCGCCGTCTCCGACGTCCGGCCGTCCGATCTGGCGATGATGTTCCTGGCCGACACCGCCTTCGCGGTGATCGCGCAGGTCGCCCTGATGCCGGTGATCAAGCGGACCCCGCACCGGGTGTCCTTGGCGATCGCCGCGTCGACCTGGCTGGTGTTCTGGGGCCTGCTGTTCACGGCGATCAACGTCACGTCCAAGCCGCTGATGCTCACGCTGATCTGCGCGGGCGTGGCGCTGGCCTCCGTCGGCGCGGCCTTCTACTCCATGTCGATGCCGACCCTGGTCAACGCCGCCGCGACCAGCGCCGACCGGGGGCGCGCGAACGCCGTACTGGGCATCGCCACCTCGTTCGGGTTCACCGTCGGACCGTTCGCCGCGGGCCTGTTCGCCGATCACGGCCTGGCCCGACTCTTCGTACTGCTGGCCATGGCCGTGACGGCGGCCACCGCGCTGCTGGTCCTGCTGCTGAGGCTGCCCGTCACGGAGGTGACCGAGGTGCCTCGGGATCCGGAGGCATCGGGGGAGTCGAAGGAGAGCGTCACCGAGTTGGTCGCGTAGGGGAGGCGCCCCCGGGGGCGGAGGAAGGAGGACGGCCGGGGAGCCCGCGGGTGCGGGACTCCCCGGCCGTCCTCGTCGTTCATCGCGTCGCGCCGGCATCGGGATCCGAGGCCAGGCGCTCAAGCGCTTCGCCGACCGCGCCCGCCAGTTGGCCCAGGCCCCGTGCGTCGATCCGGGACGGGTCCGCGGTGAACAACAACCGCCGCCCTCCGTAGGGCCGGTCGGCGCGCAGGAGTTCCGCCGTGAGGTCGACCGCGGGCGCCGAACGGAGCATCCGCGCGGGCGCCAGCAGCGCCGGACCGAGACGCAGCGGCCTGGCCGGCGTGCCCGGTTCCACGCACAGGGACGCCTGGACCGGCGGAGCGCCCCCGATGTCGGGCCGTGAGCCGGGCGAGTCGGTCGTCCCGGACCACCAGCCGTGGTCGGCCGAGAGGAGCACCTGGCGGTCGCACCGCCGCAGCAGCGTGACCAGCGGCTCACCGGGCACGGCGCGCACGCGGACCCGCAGCGTGAGCTCCCGGCGCCCGAGTGCCGTCTCCTGCCACGGCTCCACCCGGCCCGACACCGTCAGACCGACGAGGAACTCCGGCCGGCCGGTGAACTCGGCCAGACCGCGGGCGTACGCGGTGAACACGAGCGAGGTCAGGGACACACCCAGGTCGCGGGCCGCGCTGCGGAGCCGGGTCAGGAGCGCTTCGTCCACGGGCAGCACGGACTCGACCGCCGCGTCGTCGCGGCCGTCGGGGTCGTGCGGACGCGCCCGGGCGGGCCAGGCGATGGGGGGCGGCGCGGCGGGCCGGACCTGCCGGTCGGATGCCATGGGGAGCCCGTACGACGGGCCGGCCGCCGGTCCGCGGGCGTCCTCCGGCCGCGGACCCGTGCCGTCGGCATCCACAACGTCCCCGGGGTGGGCTGCGGCGTAGCCGCGCTCCAACTCCCTCTCGAACGCGTCCAAGGACCAGGGGTCGAGCACGCCGCGGTGCAGGTGGACGGCCAGCAGTCGACCGCCGCCCCAGGTGTAGAGGGTGCAGCGCGCCAAAGGCCCGCGCTCGGTGTCGAACTCCTCCCGGGCCGCGCGCGCGGCGAGGTCGAGCGCCTCCTGGAGCGCCTCCCAGCCGGTGTCAGGGACGGGCACGAGGTCGACGTCCAGCAGGCCCCAGTCCGGCAGCCCGCCCGGAGGGCGGGCGGGGCTCCCCGCCCCGATGGGCCGGGTGCGCAGTACGGCCTGACGGGCGGCCAGTCCGCGCAGTGCGGAGGTGAGTCGGGCCGGGGAGATCTCGGAGTCGCCGGTAGCCGTGTAGAGGAGGGACACGCCCTCGGTGGGACGCCCGGCGCCGCCCGGGGCGCCGTCGTCCCAAGCGGTTGAGGGGACGCCGGGGCCGCCGGCGAGGTCGATCCGGCCTGTGATCGGGCTCGTCCCCCGCCCCAGCAGAGCGGCCGCGATGCCGATCGGCGTGCGCCCCGCGTAGACGCCGGCGACGGACAGCGGCAGCCCGAACTCCTGGTACGCGTGCGCCGCCAGCCGGATCGCCCCGCTCGGTTCGAGCCCGACATCCGCCAGATCGGTCGTCACGGCGACCGGGAACTCCAACACCTCGAAGGCCAACTCCGCAATGCTGGAGGCGAGTTCATCGACCCCCCATGCGGTCGTGCGGACCCGGCCGGATGCGTGCGCACCTTCCGTCGCGACGCCCCCCGTGTGGTCCCGGGCGAGCCGGGACCACACGAGCGGTCGCGTCACGGGGTGAGCGCCACGCCGTTGAGGCGGGGGGCGAGCTGGAGTTCGCGGATGTCCTTGTGGTTGAGCACCCACATGAACCAGCGCTCGACGCCCAGGCCGAAGCCCGAGGTGTGCATCGGCGTCTCCTGCTTCATGCGCACGTACCAGTCGTAGGACTCCTCCGGCACGTTGTGGTGCTCCAGTGCGGCCCGGGTCTGCGCGCCGTCCACGTGGCGCTCACCGCAGCCGACCGTTTCGCCGATGCCGAACAGCAGGTCGGCGTTGAGGGCGGTGCGCCGGTCCGCGTCGCCGTAGGCCTGGTAGAAGGGCACCGACAGGTGGTCGTAGTGGGTGACCCACAGGACCGGGCTGATCTCCTGCATCAGCCGGCGCTCGCCGTGCCGGGTCAGGGTCCGCCAGCCGTCGTGCTGCTCCACCGCGTACGGGTCGCCGTCCAGGTGGGCGACCGCCTCGTCGAAGGTCAGGCGGGGGAAGGTGTCCAGGGCGAGCATCTGCTCGATGTGCGCCGTGCTGCCGGCGAGTTCGCGCACCTCGTCGGCGAGGTTGTCCATGACGCCCTGGGCGAGGGAGCGGATGTAGGCGTCCACGACGTCCATGCAGTGGTCGAGGCCGCCGGGCAGCTCGGCCTCGCTGTGGAAGAACTGGTTGAGGTGCGACTCGTCCGCGTCCTCGCCGCGGAAGCTCGGCATCAGGTACCACGCACCGCCGCGGCTGAGCCGGCAGCCGTACTCCAACATGAACTGCATCGAGTCGGCGAGGAAGGTGCGCTCGCCGAACAGGTCGATCTCCACCGGCAGGGAGTCGCTGCCCAGGCCCATCGGGCTGGAGATGCTGTTCGTCGTGATCGGCAGGTGCACCGACTTGACGCCGCGCTCGCTCCAGAAGGATGCCGTCCGCGTGGTCACCAGGTCCTGGAGGTCGACCAGGGTCCGGTACAGCGGCTGGTCCACGATTTCGAGGAACCGGTCCGAGGAGGGACGCCATCCGCCGTGCGAGAAGTCGTTCTTGAGGCTCATTGTTTCTTCCTGTTCGGGTGGCGGAACGGCTGCCGGTGGTTCGAGTGGGTTCTCCGGTGCCGGTCCGCGGCCTATGTGCTGATGGGGAGGAAGAATCGCGAACGCATGTCACGAATGGTCCCGGAAATCGGGATGGGATGATTCCCCCGCCCCACCAATATGACTTCACGGGACACCGGTCACCAAGGACTGCGGCTGGCAGCTACGTTCGTGGCAGCTTGGTGCCCGCCGGTGGTCGCCATTGATCGTTGATGGGCGAAGGTGTCCGGGGCTACAGTCCCGTCATCATCCCTCGGCAAGGCCTTCTTCGGCCGGTTCGCCGAATTCCCGTGTGCCCTTGTGCTCCATGCCGGAGCACGAATGTGTCGCACCGCGTTCACAGGAGATTCCACTTCATGACCGAGACCCTGCTCGCCGACGTCCAGGATTACTTTTCCGTGAAGGCCGACGCCTACGACGACGTCGATCTGCAGCCGTACTGGATGCTGTCCGACCGGCTGTTGGCCGCCGCGCTGAAGGACGAGGTCCTGTCGAAGCTGCCCGAGGGCTTCCGCTTCCTGGACGCCGGCTGCGGCACCGGCCGTTGGACCACGTTCTTCGCCGAGCAGGCCCCGGCCAGCCGCGGTACGTCCTTCGACCTGACCGCCGAGATGCTGGCCGTCGCCGAGGAGAAGGCCGAACGTCGTGGCTTCGCCGACCGCGTCTCGTTCGTCCGCGGTGATCTGGCCGACGTCTCCGAGACCCTCGCCGGCCAGACCTTCGACCTGGCGTTCAACTTCCACAACGTGCTCGGTTTCGTCGCCGACCCCGAGAAGGTCATCGCGGACATCGCGGGCCTGCTCAACCCGGGTGGCCTGCTCGTCTCGTTCCTGCCGAGCGTCTGGCACACCGCGTTCTTCAACATCAGCGTCGGCAACCTGGACGAGGCCGAGAAGGCCCTCGCCGGCCGCGGCCGCTTCACCACGTCGATGCCGGACATGCACCTGTTCGACATCGAGCGCATCGAGCGGATGCACGCGGCCGCCGGACTGGAACTGGACGTGGTCTCCGGCTTCCCGAACGTGATCTATCCGGGCTACCAGGAGACCCAGCTGCACGGCTCCACCGAGAAGCTCGTCGGCATCCTGGCCGGCGAGAACGCCGACCGGATCTTCGAGATGGAGAACGCGCTGCGCAAGACGCCGGGCATCGCCCCGCGCAGCAACAACCTCTTCGTCGTCAGCCGTCGCCCGGCCTGAGCACCCGGTATCGAGCCGAACATGCAAGCGACCATGCAGGTGGACCTGCTGTCCGAGGACTTCGCCCTCGACCCCCACCCCCACTACCGGCGCCTGCGCGAGGAGGCGCCGGTGTGGTGGGACGCGCGGACGGAGTGCTGGTACGTGACCAGCTACCGCGAAGTGAACACCCTGCTGCGGGACTCCCGGCTCTCGGCCCGGATCGGGTCGGGCTTCTTCGGGGAGCTCGACCCGTCCGTCCGGGCGGGAGTCCAGGACGTGGTGGCCTTCTTCGATTCGTGGCCGATGTTCACGGATCCCCCCGCCCACACGCGGGTGCGGGCCGCGGCGGGTCCCGGGTACCGGCCCGGCAGCGTCAGCCCCCTGCGCGACTGGGTCGCCGCGCAGGCGCGGGGGCTGCTGGCCGACTGCGATCCGTACGACGCCGACCTGCTGGGGCGGTTCGTCCATCCCCTCGCCGTGTCGGTGACGTGCCGGTTGCTGGGCATCGACGAGGAACACCGCGAGTCGGTCCTCTCCTGGTCCCGCGACATCATCGAGTTCATCGGTGTCCCGCAGTGCGAGCCGGACCGGGCGCCGCGTTCGCGTGCGGCGATCCGCGAGCTCCAGGACTACCTGCGCACGGTGATCCTGCCCATGGCCCGTGCCGGGCAGGGTCCCCCGCAGATCCGCGCCTTCCTCGACCTCGGGCCGGAACAGGGTGCGGCGCTGTACGCGCAGCTCCTCACCGGCGGCATCGAACCGGTCGCGGCGAGCCTCGGCTCCGCGCTGGTCGGCCTGCTCGACGGGTCCGAGAACGTACTCGACGCCCTGCACGTCGGGCGCGTCGACGCCGCGCAGGTCGCCGAGGAGGCGTTGCGCCACGACGCCCCGTTCCACTTCGTGCCGCGCAGCGCCACCGGACCGATCGAGGTGGCGGGGGAGACCATCCGCGCCGGCGACCGGGTGGCGCTCGTGGTGGCCGCCGCCAACCGGGACCCCGCCGTGTTCGCGGCGGCGGACCGCTTCCGGATCCTGCCGGAGGGGGACCGGGACCGGCCGCACCTGTCCTTCGGGGCCGGGCACCACTTCTGCCTGGGCGCGGGCATCGCCAGGGTGACGCTGACCGAGGCCATCGCGGCGTTCGCCGAGTGGACCGAGGGGCGTCCGGCGGGGCGGCTGACCGCGGACCGGTCGGCCGCGTTCTGCCGCACGGTGTGGGAACGGGTGGCCGTCGGGTTCTGACCCGGCCCCGCCCCCGATCGGGGCGGCCCGTTCGTCGCGAGGGTCCCGGTGGTCCGCCGTCTTCATCGGCGAACCACCGGGGCCCTCGCTTCGCGCGTTCCGGAAGCCGTCGGCTCCACCCGGTCGGCCCCAGGGCGGCGAAGGGCCTCCCACCCGTGTCACGGGTGGGAGGCCCTTCCTCGCAGCGGCGCCGGCCGGCCCACCTCGTACGACCGGCCCGCCGACCGGCCGTACGAGGGTGACCGTCAGACCGAGGCGCCCTCCAGCACCGAGCCCGCGGCGGCGGCCACCTCGGCGAGGGGAGCGGTGATGCCACCGCCCTGTGCGAACCGGGCACTGCCGCCGCCGCGGCCACCGGTGACCGCCAGCACCCGCTCCAACAGGTCCTTGGCGGTGCCCCGCGCGCTCAGCGCGGCGGGCACGCCCACACCGATGCGGGACGAGCCCGTCCCGTCAGGTACGAGGAACAGCACCACGGCGCCCAGTTCGTCGCCTAGCCGGGCGGCCTCGTCCGCCAGTTGCTTGGGGTCCAGGGGCGGATCGACGACCACGACGTGGCGCAGCCCGGACACCGACTCCCGGACCTCCCCGGCCAGCGACTCGGCGCTGATCCGGGCCTGCCGGGCCGGCTTCTGCTCCTTGGCGGTCAGCGCCTCGATCCGGGCGGGCAACTGCTCCGCGGAGACCCGCAGCCGGCCGGAGACCTGCTTGAGGGTCCGGTCGCGGTCCAGGGTGTAGGCCAGCGCGCCCTCGCCGGTGACCGCCTCGATGCGGCGGACGCCTGCGCCGACGCTGCCCTCGCCGACGATCCGGAAGAGGCCGATCTCGGCAGTGGTCGACACGTGCGTGCCGCCGCAGAGTTCGCTGCTGACGCCGGCGAAGGACACGACGCGCACGTCGTCCCCGTACTTGTCGCCGAAGAACGCGATCGCCCCGTCGCGCACCGCCTCCTGGTACGGCTTCACCTGTACGTTCCGGCCCGCGTTGGCCAGTACCCGGGCGTTGACCAGGCGCTCGACGCGGTCCGTCTCGTCCTCGGTGAGGGCCTGGGGGTGCTCGAAGTCGAACCGCAGCCGGTCGGGGGCGACCAGCGACCCGGCCTGGCGCACCTGTTCGCCGAGCACTTCGCGCAGCACCGCGTGCAGCAGGTGGGTCGCGGAGTGGTTGCGCATCGTGGCCCGTCGGCGGTCCGCGTCCACGGACACGCGCAGGGTGTCCCCGGTCCGCAGCACGCCGTTGTCGACCCGGACGAAGTGCACGTGGTGCCCGTCGATCCGGCGGGTGTCCGTCACCTCGGCCGTCAGGTCGGTGCCGGTGATCCGGCCGGTGTCCCCGACCTGGCCGCCCCCTTCCGGGTAGCAGGGCGAGCGGTCGAGGACCACGAGGCCCTCCTCGCCCGTGGCGAGGCTGTCGGCGGGCCCGTCCGGGCCCGAGACGGACAGGACCCGCGCCGAGGCCTCCAGTTCCTCGTAGCCGAGGAACTCCGTGCCGGCGGCGCCGATGGCGGCGACGACCTCGGGTGCGAGGGTCCGCGCGGCGGGCTTCGCGGCGCCGGGCTCGGCCTTGCCCGTGCCTCCCCGGGACAGCTCGCGGTGCTCCGAGAACAGCTCCGTGAAGCGCGCGTCGTCCACGGAGCCGCCCTGCTCCGTCGCGAAGTCACGGATGAGGTCGACCGGCATGCCATGGGTGGCGTACAGGTTGAAGGCCTCCTCACCGGAGATCCGGAACCCGGGCCCCGTGGCCAGCCCGGACAGCTGGTCGAGGCCGCGCCGGACGACCCGGCCGAAGTCCCGCTGCTCCCGGGCGAGGAGTTCCAGCGTGCGGTCGCGGTTGGTGCCCAGCCGGGGGTAGGCGCCCTTCAGGCGGTCGATCACGACGTCGGCCAGCTCGGGTACGTCGATGTCCTGGAAGCCGCTGCGGGTCGCCACGGCGATCGTCTTGCGCAGCAGCCGCCGCGGGATGTAGCCGCGCCCCTCGTTGGAGGGGGCGACGCCCTCGCTCAGCATGAAGGTCGAGGAGCGGATGTGGTCGGAGATGATCCGGACGTCCCGTTCGGAGGCCGCCGCTCCGCCCAGGCCCTCGCGCACCGCCCGGACGACCGGTGCGAGCAGGTCCGTCTCGTACGCCGAGTCGTGGCCCTGGAGCACCATGGCCATGCGCTCCAGACCGGAGCCGGTGTCGACGCTGGGGAACCGGAGGCGCTCGAAGCGGCCGTCCGGTCGCTTGTCGAACTCCATGAAGACGCCGGCGTTCCAGATCTCGATGTACCGGCTCGTGGTGTCGAACTCCCCTCCGGGCCGGTACGTCTCGCCGTGCTCGCTGCCGGTGTCGTAGAACACCTCGGTGCACGGGCCGCAGGGGCCGGTGTCGCCGGTGGACCAGAAGTTGTCCTCGCCGAGGTACACGATGTGGTCGCGGGCCATCCCGACTCGTTCCCAGGCGGCGGCCGAGACGTCGTCCGGGGGCAGCCCGAGCTCCGCGTTGCCCCGGTAGACGGTGACGTACAGCTTGTCCTTGGGGAACCCGAACCGTTCGGTGAGCAGCTCGAAGGCGAGCTCGACGGCGCGTTCCTTGAAGTAGTTGTCGATCGACCAGCTGCCGAGCATTTCGAAGAAGGTCAGGTGGTGGCGGTCGCCCACATCGGTGATGTCATTCGTGCGCACGCACGGCTGGACGTTGCAGAGGTCCGCTGCGGGCGGAATGGCCTCGCCGAGGAAATAGCGCTTCAGCGGAGCCATTCCCGCATTGACGAAGAGGAGCGAGGGATCGTTCACGGGAACGATCGACGCGGAATCGATCCTCGTGTGGTTCTTCTTCACGAAGAACTCCAGGAACGTGTCCCGTATCTCGTCGCTGGTGAATGTTCGGATCATGTGGTCTGCCTGATTCCTGGGGAATGATGCGTACAGGTGGTGGGGCAGGCACGGGACCCGGCCGGGGATCGGCGGCGGGAGGGTCCGAGGAGGATTCGGAGGAATGCGCCGGTGCCCGCGCGGCGCGTGCACCGCACGGGGTGCGCGAACTCCATGAATTGCGCGGCTCGATTGCGTGGAGCGCAGTCCGCGCACCCGCGCGTTCCGGGTGCGCGCGAAGTCCGCCACCCGTCCGCCCGCTCGTGCCGTCCGGCTTCCGTCGGTCCGTCCCACGGTGTGGAGTCCCCCGCCACCGTGGCACCCGACTGCCGTGCCCGCTCGCCACATGATGGCACAACGCGCTGGTTGAAATGGGTAGTTGTTCCCATTTTGCCGCAGCTCGTGGGGTGGTGCGCGACGGGCACCAAGCTGCCAGGCGGGTACGTGCCACAGCGGAGCGCTGTCCGCCGCCCGGCCCGCCGGCGATGCTGGACCGGCCGGGGGATCGAACGATCCCGGCCCGCGACCCGAGTCCCCGGGCGGGGCCCCGGCGCCAAGCGCTCTCTTCAGGGTGGATCACCGACCAAGGAAGACGAACATGATCGACGTCGCCCCCCATCCGATGCGAACCGCGCCGCGGGAACGTGAGCCGGCGATCCGTCAACACATGTTCGCGACGGCTTCGTCGGTCGGCGCGAGCCCGGTGAGCCAGGCCGTGGTGACGGCGTTCCTGGACACCCTGACGGCCCGCGGCTACGAACTGACGCCCGCTGCCCGACTCACCGAGGCGGACTCGTCGGTGACCTTCGTCAACGCGACCATCACGCCGCACAAGGCGGCCCTGGCCCGCGGGGGCCGCATCGGCTCCCTCTGCCACTACCAGCCCTGCTTCCGGGCGCACGGCGAACACCCCTGGCTGTTCGCCTTCGGCATGGTCGGCCTGCTCGCGGACATCGAGGAAGCCGCCGACCTCGACCGGATCGCCGACGACACCCACGAGGCGACCCTGGCCGCGCTCGGCCACCCCCCGGCCGACCGGCTCCACGTCCTCGTCGACAGCCGCGACACCGACCTCCAGGAATCCGTGGGCAGGGCGGCCGCGCGCCACGGCGGAACCCTGCACGTCCTCCCGGACTCGACCGTCAGCACCCGTTGGACGTACGGGGACGACAGCCCGCTCACCGGTCGCGGCATCACCTACTACTACCGGCGACCGGACGTGGGCTGCGAACCCGAGTGCCGGCCTGACTGCCGCTGCCCGCGCTGGCAGCCCCTGTCGAACCTCATAGTCGTCCACAACGGCGAACGGGAGTACGCCGAGGTCGGCCTCGGCGTCGAGGTCACGGCCGCGATCCCGCACGGCCCCAACGCCTTCGCCCTCCCCGAGATCGCCGACCGGGTCACCATCGCCGTCCGGGCGGGCCTGTCACCGGAGGCCGCCGCCGACGCGGTGAACCTGTTCCGCGCCGTCACCATGCTCGTCGAGGACGGCGCCCGCCTCGCCGGCAAGGGCCCCGGCTCGGTGGTCCGCAAGTTCGTCCTGCGGACCCTCGACCTGCTCGACAGCGCGCTCGGCGTCGACGGCGGGGAGCAACTCCTACGCCGCTTCGGAGCCACCAGGCAACTGCTCGACGTCCTGCGCGCTGAACGGCAGCGTCGGGAGCGGGCCCTCGCCGACAACCTGCGCGCGGCCCTCACCCTGCTGGACCGCCACCCGCACACCACCGACGCCGAACTCCGTTCCACCTACGGCGTGTCCGAGGGACAGGCCCGCAGACTGCGAGCGACTCGCCTGCGCCCGCCGCGGCTGAAGGTCGGCGACACGCTCACGGTGATCTCCCCGTCATGGCGGGGCGCGGAGGTCTTCCCGGAGCGCGCCGCACGCGGCATGGCCGAGCTCGCGGCCCGCACCGGCCTCGACGTCGTGACCGCCCCCGGCCGACCCGGCGTCTTCCCGGAGACCCGCGCGGCCCGCGCCGAGGAGTTCAACCGGGCCGTACGGGATCCCTCCACCCAGGGCATCCTGTGGATGATCGGCGGCCTGACCGCCGCCGAACTCCTGCCCCTGATCGACTACGAGGCGTTCGGCGCGCACCCCAAGGTCATGTGCGGCTACTCGGACGCGACGGTGCTGCACCACGCCCTGTACGCACGAACCGGCGCCACCACCTTCTACGGACCGGCCCTGCTGTCACAGTTCGCGGAGAACGGCGGCGTCCCGGAGCTCACCCTCCGCTCCTTCACCGACCTGACCATGCGCGGCTGGACGGGCCGCTTCCCCTCGGAAGCCGAGGTGATCGAGGAGTTCCTCGACTGGTCCGACGACAGCCGCCCGCGCGAAGCCGTGCCGGCCCGCCCCCGCAAGGCCCTGCGCCCGGGCCTCGCCCAGGGCCCCCTGCTCACCGGATGCGTTCCCAGCGCCCTGCAACTGCTCGGTACGCCCTGGCTGCCGGACTACCGGGGCCACGTCCTCGCCTTCGAGTTCACCGACGACAACGGCTACGGCCCGGGACAGGCGGCCCGGGACCTGTGGCAGCTGCGCCACGCGGGCCTCCTCGACGGGGTGAACGGGCTCGTACTGGGCCGCCCGCGCCAGTGGACGGACGAGCAGCGCGCCCAACTGGAGCGCATCGTGCTCGACGTGTGCCACGGCACGTCCTTCCCGATAGCCACCGAGTTCGAGTTCGGCCACACCGACCCCGTTTTGACCCTCCCCACGGGCGTACCGGTCGAACTCCACGACACCACCCTCACCCTGCTGGAACCCCCGGTCCGCTGACCCGACTCCACGAGCCCGGAACGGCACGGGAAAGGCAGGGCAACACAAAAGCCCCAGGTCGCTGACCTGGGGCTTTGCTATGGAGCGGATGACGGGAATCGAACCCGCGCTATAAGCTTGGGAAGCTCATGTTCTACCATTAAACTACATCCGCAATATGGACCAGTTGCCTGGATCCGTACCGTTGCACACTGTACCTCATGATCGACCCGCGGTGAATTCGCCCGCGTGGGCGGTGTCGCGTCGCCGGGGACATCGGGGCGCGTGCGTGCGGGAGTTGGGGCGTAGCCTAGGGCGCGGTGCGGCGGCGGGAGTGGCGGCTGGAGCGCGTCCCGAACATCCCCTAATGTGGCGATTCATCGCAGTACGGCTCGTTGGGGAAAGGGACTCGATGGAGCACACCGTCGTCCGTTGTGCCGAAGGGCACGTTTTCAGTACCGCCTCGTTCCCGCTTCAGCACCTCGGTGCCGGGCGGATCGGGCCCGGACGGCTGCTGAGGTGCCCGCGGTGCGCGCGGCTGAGGCATGCCGTGCCCGTGGGCGGCGCCAAGCGCTAGCCGGGGAGTCCGGGCGGGGCGCGCGGGTCGGCTCTCGATTGGGGGTGGCCCGGGCGCTCTGCGTATCCTCGGGACGTGCTTCTCTCCGACAAAGACATCCGGGCCGAGATCGACAGCGGACGGGTTCGCATTGACCCCTTCGACGAGTCGATGGTGCAGCCCTCCAGCATCGATGTGCGTCTCGACCGGTTCTTCCGGGTCTTCGAGAACCACCGTTACGCCCACATCGACCCCGCCGTCGAGCAGCCCGACCTGACCCGCATGGTCGAGCCGGAGGGGGACGAGGCGTTCATCCTCCACCCGGGCGAGTTCGTGCTCGCGTCGACGTACGAGGTCATCTCGCTGCCCGATGACATCGCCTCCCGGTTGGAGGGCAAGTCCAGCCTCGGCCGGCTGGGTCTGGTGACGCATTCGACCGCCGGGTTCATCGACCCCGGGTTCTCGGGTCACGTCACCCTCGAACTGTCGAACCTCGCCACCCTGCCGATCAAGCTGTGGCCGGGCATGAAGATCGGGCAGCTCTGCCTGTTCCGTCTCAGCTCGCCGGCGGAGTTCCCGTACGGCAGCGAGCGGTACGGGTCCCGGTACCAGGGGCAGCGCGGGCCGACCGCCTCGCGCTCCTTCCAGAACTTCCACCGCACCCAGGTGAGGCACGAGGCATGACTGACGGAGTACGCGAGAACCTCGACTACGAGGGCTTCGGACGCGCCGTGCGCGAGCTCGCGCAGACCATCGCCGACGACGGCTACGAGCCCGACATCATCCTGAGCATCGCCCGCGGCGGGGTCTTCGTCGCGGGTGGGCTGGCGTACGCGCTCGACTGCAAGAACATCCACCTGGTGAACGTGGAGTTCTACACCGGCGTCGGCACCACGCTGGAGATGCCGGTCATGCTGGCGCCGGTGCCCGAGGCGATCGACTTCACGAACAAGAAGGTCCTGATCGCCGACGACGTCGCCGACACCGGCAAGACGCTCAAGCTGGTCCACGACTTCTGCCTCGGTCACGTCGCCGAGGTCCGGTCGGCCGTGATCTACGAGAAGTCCCACTCCCTCGTGAAGTGCGAGTACGTGTGGAAGAAGACCGACGAGTGGATCAACTTCCCCTGGTCGGTCGAACCGCCCGTCGTCAAGCGCGAGGGCCAGGTCCTCGACGCCTGAGGCGGGCGAGCCGGACGTACGGAGGGGCTCGCCGCGCGGTCTGCGCGGCGGGCCCCTCCTGTGCGTACGGGTCCGCGGGTCGGGCCGGGTCCGGAGCCCGGCCGGAGCCCGATCAGAACCCGGTCAGAGCGTGCCCAGCTTGATGATCGACAGCAGGGCGACCAGCTGGATGGCGGATGCGCCGAGCGCCTTCGGCCACGGCAGGTCGTGCGACTTGCTGATCAGCGACGTGAAGAGCGCGCCGGCCGCGAGCCAGGTGACCCACCCCAGCACCTGGACGAACATGTTGTCGCCGCCCAGGAACACCGCGACCAGCAGGCGCGGGGCGTCCGTGATCGTCATGACCAGCATCGACAGTCCGACCGTCGGCTGCCAGGCCCCGTCGCCGCCCAGCTGGCGCGCCAGCGTGTGGGTGACCGCGCCCAGGATGAGGCCGCAGATGACGAACGCCAGCCCCGTGGTGAGGACGATCGGGATCGCCTGGGCGAGGGTCGCCTTGATGGCGTCCTCGCGGGCCTTGTCGAAGCCGAAGACGGCCAGCATGCCGTAGAGGAACGTGACGACCAGCGCCGGACCCCAGACCGAGTGGTCGCGCATCTGGTGGAAGGTCGGCCCCGGCCGCATCACGATGCCGCGCAGGAGCTCCTTCCAGTGCAACCGGGGCCCCACGGGCCCTGCCGCCGCCGCACCCGCCTGGTAGGTCGGGCCCTGGTTGTACGGGTCCTCGCCGAACACGAAGGCCTGGGTGTGTCCCGGGTTGTTCGCGTACGAGGGCTCGTGCGGCGCCGCGTACGGGGCCTGCGGCTGCTGCTGCTGGCCGTACGGGTCGAAGTACTCGGGCTCGCCGTGATGCCCCCCGGCGGCTCCCTGCTGGGGCCACTGCTGTTGCGGGGGTGGACCGGCGGGAGGGTAGGGCTGCTGACCGTACGGTGCCTGCGGCGCTTGGCGCTGCTGCTGACCGTACGGCTGCTGCCGCGGGGGTTGCGGAGGTTGTTGCGGGGTGCGGTTGTTGTCCCGGCCGCGTCCGATCCTGAATCCAGCCACGTGATCGAAAGTACCTGCTCGGCGGGCCGTCGGTGGCCCGGCCGCCGGAACACGCGGCCTTTGCGGCTGAGCTGTGACATCCCCTAGGGGATGCCCGGGTGGGTGTTTTACTCGGCTGCGCGCCAGTCTGCGGGGGTTCGTTACGTTCTCGACGGAATGCCTACGTATCGGGCCCGTAGCTTCGTCGGTGTCGTCGCCACGGAGTCACGAACGAGCAGGAAAGAGCCCGCACCATGCGCAGCACCCGCCGCAGCACCCTTCGTACCGCCGCCGTCCTCACGGGAGCCGCCGCCGTGCTGGCGCTTCCCGTCGGATCCGCCTTCGCGGACTCCCCGACGGCTCCGCAGCCCGAGGTGCTGCCCGGGATCGAGCAGCCGGCCGTGGACCCGTCGGTGGTTCCGACCGTCCCGACGACGACGCCGACGACCCCGCCCGTCGCGAAGCCGACCGCGCCCCCGGTCAAGGCGCGCGGCTACGTCACCACGGTGCGGCTGGCCGACGGTTCCGTCGCGAAGGTCTACCAGGTCGGCGACCACCGCTTCGAGGCCGACATATTCGCCGGTGACCGCAAGGTGGGCACCCTGGCCTGCTCCGACGGCCGGTCGACGAACGGCACGCACAACGGCCTCCACGTCACCCTGCACGGGAACGGGACGGTGACGTCGTGGGTCGAGGGCGGCAAGCCCGTCGAGAAGCCGGTCGCGAAGCCGAAGCCGGACGTCAAGAAGGAGACCCGGGTCCGCGTCACCCTGCCCGACGGGCGGATCGCGAAGCTCGTCGACGGGCGCCACGGCAAGCGCGTCGAGCTCTCCATGCCGGACGGGCTCCCGCCGGTCACGATCGACCTGAAGCACCCGAACGCGCTCCAGGACGGCTGGATGTACAAGCTGGTCCAGGACGGCGGACGGTTCAAGTTCGTCGCCATCGACGGCAGGAGCGGCGGCGACAGCTGGGTCTACGACTTCGGCACCGGCAAGCTGATCGAGACGTACACGGTGGAGAAGGCGAAGCCGGCCCCCGCCCCGGCCCCGGCCCTGCCGGTGAAGCCCGCCGGGACGACGCAGCCCGAGCGGATCGTGCCCAAGGGCGGCGTGCGGGCGGGCGCGGAGGGCGTCGCGCACAAGGGCGACACCCCGGCGCTGGTGGCCGCCGGCGGCGGCATGGCCGCGATGGGCGCGGCCGGCCTGGGCTTCGCGATGCTGCGCCGCGGCCGCGGCTGACCCGCCCGTCCCGTCAACGGGAACGGCCGGCCCCCGATGGGGACCGGCCGTTCCTGCGTACCGCGCCCGCGCTGCCGCGCAGCGGGTGGGGTGGGGCTACTTGCCGCCCTTGGCCCCGGCCTCGTCCTTGGCGTCGTCGCCCTCGGCGTCGTCCACCTTTGCCTCGGCCCCGGAGCTCTCGGCGTCGTCGGCCTTGGCTTCGACCTCGGAGCCCTTGGCCTCGTCGGCCTCGGCCGGCTTGGCTTCCGCCGCGTCGTCCTTGGCCTCGGCCGCAGCGACCGGCCCGGCCTCCGCCTCGGCGGCGGCGGGCTCGTCCTCGACCTTTGCCTCGGCGTCCTCGGCCTTCACCTCGGCCGTGGCCCCGGTCTCGGCGGTCGGCGCGTCGTCAGCCTTCGCCTCAGCTTCGACCTCGTCCTTGGCCTCGTCCTTGACCTCCGCCTCGGCGAGGGAGTCGGCCTTCGCCTCGTCCTCGGCCCCCGCCTGGGCGGCGGGAGCCTCCTCGGCGGTCGCGGTCGGGGAGTCGGCCTTCGCCTCGTCCTCTGCCTTCACCTGGGCGGCGGGAGCCTCCTCGGCCGACTCCGTCTCCGCCCCGGCGGCAGCCGTCGCCGCAGCCGCAGCCTCGGCCTCCGCCGCAGCCTTCGCCTCCGCAGCAGCCTTCGCCTCGGCAGCAGCCTTCGCCTTCGCCGCAGCCTCCGCCTCGGCCTTCTCAGCGGCGGCGGCAGCGGCAGCCGCAGCCGCCGCTTCCTCCGCCTCCTGCGCGGCCAGCGCCTCGGCGAGTTCCTCCGCCGTCGGCTCCGGGGCCTTCACCGATTCCAGCAGCAGCTGCGCCACGTCGACGACCTGCACCGACTCCTTGGCCTGGCCGTCGTTCTTCTTGCCGTTGACCGAGTCGGTCAGCATGACCAGGCAGAACGGGCAGGCGGTGGAGACGATGTCCGGGTTCAGGGACAGGGCCTCGTCGACGCGCTCGTTGTTGATGCGCTTGCCGATCCGCTCCTCCATCCACATCCGCGCGCCACCCGCGCCACAGCAGAAGCCCCGCTCCTTGTGGCGGTGCATCTCCTGCTGCCGCAGGCCCGGCACCGACGACATGATCTCGCGCGGCGGCGTGTAGACCTTGTTGTGGCGGCCCAGGTAGCAGGGGTCGTGGTACGTGACCAGTCCGTCGACCGGGGTAACCGGCAGCAGCCGGCCCTCGTCGATGAGGTGCTGGAGCAGCTGCGTGTGGTGGATGACCTCGTACTCGCCGCCGAGCTGCGGGTACTCGTTCGCGATGGTGTTGAAGCAGTGCGGGCAGGTCGAGACGATCCGCTTCGCCGACTTCGGCTTCTTCGTCGCCGGGTCGTCGTCGTCCTCGCCGAACGCCATGTTCAGCATCGCCACGTTCTCCTGGCCGAGCTGCTGGAACAGCGGCTCGTTGCCGAGGCGGCGGGGGGAGTCACCGGTGCACTTCTCGTCGCCGCCCATGATCGCGAACTTGACGCCCGCGATGTTCAGGAGCTCCGCGAAGGCCTTCGTGGTCTTCTTGGCCCGGTCCTCCAGCGCACCCGCGCAGCCGACCCAGTACAGGTAGTCGAACTCGGAGAGGTCCTCCGCGTCCTTCCCGATGATCGGGACCTCGAAGTCGACCTCCTTCGTCCACTCGACGCGCTGCTTCTTGGCCAGGCCCCAGGGGTTGCCCTTCTTCTCCAGGTTCTTGAGCATCGTGCCCGCCTCCGACGGGAACGCGCTCTCGATCATCACCTGGTAGCGGCGCATGTCGACGATGTGGTCGATGTGCTCGATGTCGACGGGGCACTGCTCGACGCACGCGCCGCAGGTCGTGCAGGACCACAGCACGTCCGGGTCGATGACGCCGTTCTCCTCGGCGGTGCCGATCAGCGGGCGCTCGGCCTCCGCGAGGGCGGCGGCCGGGACGTCCTTCAGCTGCTCGGCGGTCGCCTTCTCGTTGCCCTCCATGTCCTTGCCGCCGCCCGCCAGCAGGTACGGGGCCTTGGCGTGCGCGTGGTCGCGCAGCGACATGATCAGGAGCTTCGGGGACAGCGGCTTGCCGGTGTTCCAGGCGGGGCACTGCGACTGGCAGCGGCCGCACTCGGTGCAGGTGGAGAAGTCGAGGATGCCCTTCCAGGAGAACTGCTCGACCTGGGAGACGCCGAAGGAGTCGTCCTCGCCCGGGTCCTCGAAGTCGATCTCCTTGCCACCGCTGGTCATCGGCTGGAGTGCGCCCAGCGCGACGGCGCCGTCGGCGTTCCGCTTGAACCAGATGTTCGGGAAGCCGAGGAAGCGGTGCCAGGCGACACCCATGTTGGTGTTGAGCGAGACGACGATCATCCAGATCAGCGAGGTGCCGATCTTGATCATCGCGGTGAAGTAGATGGCGTTCTGCAGCGCGCCGAGCGAGAGCCCCTTGAAGGCCAGCACCAGCGGGTACGAGACGAAGTACGCCGGGTCGTACGAGTCCACGTGGTGGATCGCGCCCTCAAGGCCGCGCAGCGCGAGGATCGCGAGGCCGATCGTGAGGATGATGTACTCGACGAAGTACGCCTGCCAGGCCTTCGAGCCGGCGAAGCGCGACTTGCGACCGGCCCGCGAGGGAAGGCTGAGCAGTCGGATCGCGATCAGCACGAGGATGCCGACGACGGTCATCAGGCCGATGAACTCGATGTACATCTCGAACGGCAGGAAGCCGCCGATGATCGGCAGCGTCCAGTCGGCCTGGAAGAGCTGGCCGTACGCCTGGGCGAGGGTCGGCGGCAGCGTCAGGAAGCCGATCGCGACGAACCAGTGCGCGAAGCCGACGATGCCCCAGCGGTTCATCCGGCTGTGGCCGAGGAACTCCCTGACCAGGGTGAGCGTTCGATCCTTCGGGCGGTCCGTGCGGCTGCCCGCCGGCACGGGCTGGCCGAGCTTCACGAAGCGGTAGATCTGCGCCACGGCTCGGGCGAGCAGCGCGACGCCGACCACGGTCAGAACCAGCGACACGATGATCGCGGCGAGTTGCATGGGAGGGCTCCTCGGGCGGGACTTACTAAGCGGTAACTTATTGAGTCAAGGCTTGAGGTTACCCATTCCCCGCGCCGCAATGTAGGTGAGCGTGCGGTGATCTGTGTCGCTCAGGCATGCCTCTGTCGGTAGGCCGCCCGAGGGGTCTGCGCGAGGATCGCGAGATCCATCCCCAGCCAATGGCTCTCCACATAGTGCCGGTCGAGCAGCGCCATCTCCTCCCAGGGGAGGTCGGACCGCGCGCTGACCTGCCACAATCCGGTCATACCGGGACGTACGAGGAGCCGCTCCGGTCGACCCGTGTCGCATTGTGGACGGGGTCCGACCAGCGACATCTCGCCCCGCACCACGTTGAGCAGTTGCGGCATTCCGTCCAGCGCGCACCGTCGGACCGCCGCGCCGACCCGTCCGGCCCCCTCGGTGCGCAGCCGCCAGGTGCGGAACGACCGGCCGCCGAGGCCGACGGCCGGGGTGCGTACGAGGACGCCCGTGCGGCCGGCCGCGTACAGCGGGGCGGCGACCAGCAGCAACGGGACGGCGACCAGGCCCAGCAGCACCAGCGCGCCGGCGAGGTCGAGCACCCGCTTGGCGGGCGGCCTCGCGGGCAGGGTCCACCGGGTCGGGAGCGTGAGCAGCAGGGGCATGCCAGCACCGTGCCGCAGGCCCCCCGCCCGCCCGGCGCGCCGCGCGGCGGCGTTCCCCCGCACGGCCCTGAGTCCGTCGGGTTGCGCGTAAGGAAGGCCTAAAGATTGAGCCCCCTCGACTCAGCTCTGTTGACGGACGGGCGAAGGTGGGGCATTCTTGAGCCTGTTCCACTCAAGTCAGCTGGAGGAATCAAAATGGCACGTGCGGTCGGCATCGACCTGGGCACCACTAACTCCGTCGTCAGCGTTCTCGAAGGCGGCGAGCCCACCGTCATCACCAACGCCGAGGGCGCCAGGACCACGCCGTCCGTCGTCGCCTTCGCCAAGAACGGCGAGGTGCTCGTCGGCGAGGTCGCCAAGCGCCAGGCGGTCACGAACGTGGACCGGACCATCCGCTCCGTCAAGCGCCACATGGGCACTGACTGGAAGATCAACCTGGATGGCAAGGACTTCAACCCGCAGCAGATGAGCGCCTTCATCCTGCAGAAGCTGAAGCGCGACGCCGAGGCCTACCTGGGTGAGAAGGTCACGGACGCGGTCATCACCGTCCCGGCCTACTTCAACGACTCCGAGCGTCAGGCGACGAAGGAGGCCGGTGAGATCGCGGGTCTGAACGTCCTGCGCATCGTCAACGAGCCGACCGCCGCCGCCCTGGCCTACGGTCTCGACAAGGACGACCAGACCATTCTCGTCTTCGACCTCGGTGGCGGCACCTTCGACGTGTCCCTCCTCGAGATCGGTGACGGCGTCGTCGAGGTGAAGGCCACCAACGGTGACAACCACCTCGGTGGTGACGACTGGGACCAGCGCGTCGTCGACTACCTGGTGAAGCAGTTCGCCAACGGTCACGGCGTCGACCTGTCCAAGGACAAGATGGCGCTCCAGCGTCTGCGCGAGGCCGCCGAGAAGGCGAAGATCGAGCTGTCCTCCTCCACGGAGACCTCGATCAACCTGCCCTACATCACGGCTTCCGCCGAGGGCCCGCTGCACCTGGACGAGAAGCTCACGCGCGCCCAGTTCCAGCAGCTCACCGCGGACCTCCTGGACCGCTGCAAGACCCCGTTCCACAACG
Organism: Streptomyces sp. NPDC057939; assembly: GCF_042887545.1. Taxonomy (NCBI): domain Bacteria; kingdom Bacillati; phylum Actinomycetota; class Actinomycetes; order Kitasatosporales; family Streptomycetaceae; genus Streptomyces; species Streptomyces sp. NPDC057939. The sequence continues at coordinate 128,965 of NZ_JBHVPG010000001.1, read as the reverse complement.
TCATCAAGGACGCCGGCATCGCGCTGTCCGAGATCGACCACGTGGTCCTGGTCGGCGGCTCCACCCGCATGCCGGCCGTCGCCGAGCTCGTCAAGGAGCTCACCGGCGGTCAGGACGCCAACAAGGGCGTCAACCCGGACGAGGTCGTCGCCATCGGCGCGACCCTCCAGGCGGGCGTGCTCAAGGGTGAGGTCAAGGACGTCCTGCTCCTCGACGTGACCCCGCTGTCCCTCGGTATCGAAACCAAGGGCGGCATCATGACCAAGCTCATCGAGCGCAACACCACGATCCCGACCAAGCGGTCCGAGATCTTCACGACGGCCGAGGACAACCAGCCGTCGGTGCAGATCCAGGTCTACCAGGGCGAGCGCGAGATCGCGGCGTACAACAAGAAGCTCGGCATGTTCGAGCTGACCGGCCTGCCGCCGGCCCCGCGTGGCGTCCCGCAGATCGAGGTCTCCTTCGACATCGACGCGAACGGCATCATGCACGTCACGGCCAAGGACCTCGGCACGGGCAAGGAGCAGAAGATGACCGTCACCGGCGGCTCTTCGCTCGGCAAGGACGAGGTCGACCGCATGCGCCAGGAGGCGGAGCAGTACGCGGACGAGGACCTGCGTCGCAAGGAGGCGGCCGAGTCCCGCAACCAGGGCGAGCAGCTCGTCTACCAGACCGAGAAGTTCCTCGCGGACAACGCGGAGAAGGTCCCGGCCGACGTCAAGACCGAGGTCGAGACGGCCGTCACCGAGCTGAAGGACAAGCTCAAGGGCGACGACGCCGCCGAGATCCGCACCGCGACCGAGAAGCTCGCCGCGGTCAGCCAGAAGCTCGGCCAGGCCATCTACGCCGACGCCCAGGCCTCCCAGGCCGCCGGTGGCGCCGCCGCCGATGACGCCGGTCAGGCCAAGGCCGACGACGACGTCGTCGACGCCGAGATCGTCGACGACGAGAAGCCGAAGGGTGGCGCTGCCTGATGTCGGAGGAGACCCCGGGATTCGACGAGAAGCCCGAAGTCCCCGCCGACGGCACGCCTGACGACGCCGCCGAGTCGAAGGCCGCAGCTTCCTCCGAGGAGGAGGCCGCGGCCCCGGCCGGGGACTCCGCAGCAGCGGACGTCGCTCTGCTGGCGCAGCTGGACCAGGCCCGTACCGCGCTCTCCGAGCGCACCGCGGACCTCCAGCGGCTCCAGGCGGAGTACCAGAACTACCGCCGTCGCGTGGAGCGGGACCGGATCGCCGTCAAGGAGATCGCGGTCGCGTCCCTCCTGACGGAACTCCTCCCGACCCTGGACGACATCGGCCGGGCGCGGGAACATGGCGAACTGGTCGGCGGCTTCAAGTCGGTGTCCGAATCGCTGGAGAGCGCGGCCGCCAAGATGGGGTTGCAGCAGTTCGGCAAGGAGGGCGAGCCCTTCGACCCGACGATCCACGAGGCCCTGATGCACTCGTACGCGCCGGACGTCACGGAGACGACCTGCGTGGCGATCCTGCAGCCGGGCTACCGGATCGGCGAGCGCACGATCCGCCCCGCGCGGGTCGCGGTGGCCGAGCCCCAGCCGGGCGCGGCACCCGCCGCGAAGTCCGAGTCCGCAGACGGCGACACGCCGTCCGACAAGGACACGGATGCCCCCGACAAGGGCTGACGTCGAACATGTAGGGAACCGAGAGGAGGGCCACCGGGGATGAGCACGAAGGACTTCGTCGAGAAGGACTACTACAAGGTCCTCGGTGTCCCGAAGGACGCGACCGAGGCCGAGATCAAGAAGGCGTACCGGAAGCTCGCACGCGAGTTCCACCCGGACGCCAACAAGGGCGACGCCTCGGCCGAGGAGCGCTTCAAGGAGATCTCCGAGGCGAACGACATCCTCGGGGACCCCAAGAAGCGCAAGGAGTACGACGAGGCCCGCGCGCTGTTCGGGAACGGTGGCTTCCGCCCCGGTCCCGGCGGCGCCGGCGGCTCGTTCAACTTCGACCTCGGTGACCTCTTCGGAGGACAGCAGCAGCAGGGCGGTCCGGGCGGCGGCTTCGGCGGCGGCCTGGGCGACGTCTTCGGCGGCCTGTTCAACCGCGGCACCGGCCAGGGTCCGGGAACCCGCACCCAGCCGCGCCGCGGCCAGGACATCGAGTCCGAGGTCACGCTCTCCTTCACGGAGGCCGTGGACGGTGCGACCGTCCCGCTGCGGATGTCCTCGCAGGCGCCCTGCAAGGCCTGCTCCGGCACCGGCGACAAGAACGGCACCCCCCGGGTGTGCCCGACCTGCGTCGGCACGGGCCAGGTCTCGCGGGGCAGCGGCGGTGGGTTCTCGCTGACCGACCCCTGCTCCGACTGCAAGGGCCGCGGCCTGATCGCGGAGACCCCCTGCGACGTCTGCAAGGGCAGCGGGCGCGCCCGCAGCTCGCGGACCATGCAGGTCCGGATCCCGGCGGGCGTCTTCGACGGCCAGCGGATCCGGCTGCGCGGCAAGGGCGCGCCGGGCGAGCGCGGCGGCCCGGCGGGCGACCTCTACGTGGTGGTCCACGTCGACGGCCACCCGGTGTTCGGCCGCAAGGACGACAACCTGACGGTCACCGTCCCGGTGACCTTCGCGGAGGCCGCCCTCGGCGCCGAGATCAAGGTTCCGACCCTGAACGGCCCGGCGGTCACCCTGAAGCTTCCCCCGGGCACGCCCGGCGGTCGTACGATGCGGGCCCGCGGCAAGGGCGCGGTCCGCAAGGACGGCACCCGCGGCGACCTCCTCGTCACGGTGGAGGTCACGGTGCCGACGGAGCTGTCCGACAAGGCCCGCGAGGCCCTTGAGATGTACCGCGACGCGACGGATCCCGAGGACCCGCGCGCCGCGCTGTTCGAGTCGGTGAAGGGAGCATGAGATGGACGGCCGCCGCAGGAGCCACTACCAGCTGACCGACGACACCCCGGTCTACGTGATCTCGGTGGCCGCCCAGCTCTCGGGGCTGCATCCGCAGACCCTCCGTCAGTACGACCGCCTCGGCCTGGTCTCCCCGGACCGTACGGCCGGCCGCGGCCGGCGCTATTCGGCCCGGGACATCGAGCTCCTGCGCACCGTGCAGGCGCTGTCCCAGGACGAGGGCATCAACCTGGCGGGGATCAAGCGGATCATCGAACTGGAGAACCAGGTGGCCGCGCTCCAGCAGCGCGTCGCCGAACTGTCCACCGCCGTGGACGGGGCGGCCGCCGCCCTCCAGGCCCGCGAGGCCCAGGTGCACGCCTCGTACCGGCGCGACCTGGTCCCGTACCAGCCGCCGCAGCCGGGCAGCGCCCTGGTCGTCTGGCGGCCCGGCCCGAAGCGCCCGCAGGTCTGAACGGCCGGCGGCCGGCTTCGGCGCCCCTTCGCCCCGCACGTACGGAAGACCCCGCCCGGAACGCTCCGGGCGGGGTCTTCCCCACGTCGGGGGCATATGCCGTCCAGGAGGCCCCTGGTGGGCCCCTCAGGGCTCCGGGAGCGGCGGCGGGCCCGCGGAGTCGCGCAGGATGCCCGAGCGGGCGATGAGGAAGCCCAGCTGGGCTCGGCTGCCGCTGCCCAGCGCGGTGGCCAGCTTGGCGATGTGCGCGCGGCAGGTCCGTACGTTCATCCCCAGGCGCCGGGCGATGGCCTCGTCCACGTGTCCCTCGACGAGCAGTTGGGCGATGGAGCGCTGCACGCCCGAGATGCCGTCGGGCCGGTGGGTGTATGTAACTTCCTGGCTCAGCGGCACGGCGCGCCGCCACAACTGCTCGAAGACCTTGATCAGGTAGTCGACGAGGCCGGGGTGGCGCAGTTCCAGGGCGACCCTGCGGTCGTCGCTGACGGGGATGAAGGCCACGGTGCGGTCGAACACGATCAGCCGCTCGATGAGCTCTTCGAGGGTGCGGATCTCGACCTTGCCCGTGGAGATGCGGTCCACGTAGGCGAGCGTGCCCTGGCTGTGGCGCGCGGTGTGCTGGTAGAGGGTCCGGATGCTGACGCCCCGGTCGATGAGCGGGGCGTCCCGTTCCAGTGCCTCGGTGAGGGCGTAGGACGGCCGGGCACCACCGGGTTGGACCGTCAGCATCTCCGTGTGGCACTCGGCCGTCGCCAGGTCGAGGGCGGCGTTGATCTGGTCGAACCCCTCCAGAACGGTGATGGCGTGGGTGTTGGCGGGGTTCTGCGCACTGATGGTCAGGAACGGCTCGAATGCATCGGTGAGGTCGATCGCGCTGCGCCGACGGTCCTGGATCTCCCGTTCGAGAGGATGCAGGCGCTGGGCGAGGGCGACCGCCGGGGGAACCGCGCGAAGCTGGTTCGCGTCATCCGGGTCGGGACGCAGCAGAGCGAATTCGAGCAGGCAGGGGATGTTTTCCACCTCGCTACGAGGTACCCGGCCGGTGCTCAGTGCCGCTGCGTAAAGTCGTGCCCCCTCGTCGCACATGGATGTGACGGGGTGGGGATGTGTCGGGTTTGTGTCGTTTATGGGCAAATCTCCACCCCCCAGGGTCCTGAACATGCAAGAACATGATGCATCGTCCCTGTGGCCGTAACGTGCCTGAATGAGCCATGGTCTGACGTGCGGGGGAGAGGATTCCATCAAGTGAGGACGAAGCCGACCATGTACAAGAGAATGCTTCGCTCGGCGCTTGCCGTTGTTTTCTCCGCTGTTGCGGTATTTGGGGCAGTCAGCGCCGTCAATGGCGATGCGGGGAGCGCACTGGCCAGTGACAGCGGCTGGAATATCGTGCCGAAGGGCAAGTCGGACAGCGGTTGGAACGCGGCACCGGTCGACAGCGGCTGGAACGCCGCCCCCGCCGGGGAGCCCGACAGCGGCTGGAACGACACACCCGCAGGTGAACCCGACAGCGGCTGGAACACCCGGCCCGCCGGAGAACCGGACAGTGGCTGGAACTTCGTGCCCGAGAAGGCGCTCTGATGACCCCCGACGACCGCGACTTCCGGCGCGAGATGGCCTCGGCCTACCGGTCCGGGTGGCAGTTCATCGATCTCGCCACCGCCATTCCCTACACGGGCGATTCGTTGATGGTCACCTTGTTCGGCCAGCCGATCGTCGTCGTGCGCGAGGAGGACGAGGACGTCCGTGCGTACCGCTGCCTGCGCCGCCCCCGGGGCGCACCGCAGCCCGTCCGCTGCGAAGTGCGGTACGGCATGGTCTTCGTCAATCTCGATCAGCGCGACCACCAGCTCTTCGAACCCGACATCACCGCCGCCACCCCCCGCAGTGCCTGACGCGATCCCCCCGTCGTTGCAGATCGCCCAGGCGCTTCCCCCACACAACGGCGCCATCGTGGACCTGACCACGATGGCGCCGTTGTGATGTCCGCGTCCAGTGGTTGAACCGGACAATCACTTCGTGTCCGCGGCCCGGGGCCGGCCCGCCGGCACTGCCGCAGCGGGCCCGGGGCGGTCTCAGGCCCGGCCCATGGCCCGGTCGAGGGTGATCTCCATGACGACCCGGTCGGGGTTGGGCGAGGGGGTCCTCCCGTAGCGCTCCGCGTAGCGCTCCACGGCGTCGGCGACCGACGCCCCGTCGGTGCGGATCACCGCCCGGCCCTCCAGGGTGGCCCAGCGCCGCCCCTCCATCTGGCACACCGCCACCCTCGCGGCCCCGTCGGGCGACGCCAGGATGTTGCGCACCTTCTTGCTGTGCCTGTTGCTGATCACCCGGGCCAGCCCCGCCACGGGGTCGTACGTCACGCCCACCGGCACCACGTGCGGGGTGCCGTCGGGTCGGGGGGTGGTCAGGGTGCAGACGTGCCGCTCCCGCCAGAAGGCGAGGTACTCGGGCGTCGGGTTGAGTACGTCATGGGACATGGGCCGAGAGTACGTCCGAAGCGTGCCGCGCTCAGCCTTGAGTGGAATAGACTCAACTTTGCAGACGCTGAATCTGTCAGAGTTACGCGCCCCGTCATCCCCGTCGGAGAGGAGAAGCCGAAAGTGGACGCCGAGCTGACCAACAAGAGCCGTGCCGCCCTGAACGCAGCCACCAGCAGGGCCGTGAAGGACGGCCACGCCGACCTGACCCCCGCCCACCTGCTGCTGGCGCTGCTCGCCGGCGAGGACAACGAGAACGTCACCGACCTGCTCGCCGCGACCGAGGCCGACCAGGCCGCCGTCCGCGCGGGCGCCGAACGCCTGCTCGCCGCCCTGCCCAGCGTCACGGGTTCCACCGTCGCGCCCCCGCAGCCCAGCCGCGACCTGCTCGCCGTGCTCGCCGAGGCCGACGCCGAGGCCGGTCGGCTCGGCGACGAGTACCTCTCCACCGAACACCTCCTCATCGCCATCGCCGCCAAGGGCGGACCGGCCGGTGAGGTCCTTTCCGCCCAGGGCGCGACGGCGAAGAAGCTGCTGTCCGCCTTCGAGAACGCACGAGGAGGACGGCGGGTGACCAGCCCCGACCCCGAGGGCCAGTACAAGGCCCTGGAGAAGTTCGGCACGGACTTCACGGCAGCCGCACGCGAGGGCAAGCTCGACCCGGTCATCGGCCGCGACCACGAGATCCGGCGCGTCGTCCAGGTGCTGTCGCGCCGCACGAAGAACAACCCGGTGCTCATCGGCGAGCCCGGCGTCGGCAAGACCGCCGTCGTCGAGGGCCTCGCCCAGCGCATCGTCAAGGGCGACGTCCCCGAGTCCCTGAAGAACAAGCGCCTCGTCTCCCTCGACCTGGGCGCGATGGTCGCCGGCGCCAAGTACCGCGGCGAGTTCGAGGAGCGCCTCAAGACCGTGCTCGCCGAGATCAAGTCGAGCGACGGCCAGATCATCACCTTCATCGACGAGCTGCACACCGTCGTCGGCGCGGGAGCCGGCGGCGACTCCGCCATGGACGCCGGCAACATGCTCAAGCCGATGCTGGCCCGCGGCGAACTGCGCATGGTCGGCGCGACCACGCTGGACGAGTACCGCGAGCGCATCGAGAAGGACCCGGCCCTGGAGCGCCGCTTCCAGCAGGTGCTGGTCGCCGAGCCGAGCGTCGAGGACACCATCGCGATCCTGCGCGGGCTCAAGGGCCGCTACGAGGCCCACCACAAGGTCGTCATCAACGACAGCGCCCTCGTCGCCGCGGCCACCCTGTCCGACCGCTACATCACCTCCCGCTTCCTCCCCGACAAGGCCATCGACCTCGTCGACGAGGCCGCGTCCCGGCTCCGCATGGAGATCGACTCCTCGCCCGTCGAGATCGACGAGCTCCAGCGCTCCGTGGACCGGCTGCGCATGGAGGAGCTGGCGCTCAAGAACGAGTCGGACGCGGCCTCCCGCGAACGGCTGGAGCGCCTGCGCAAGGACCTGGCGGACAAGGAGGAGGACCTGCGGGGCCTCACCGTCCGCTGGGAGAAGGAGAAGCAGTCCCTCAACCAGGTCGGCGAGCTCAAGGAACGCCTGGACGACCTGCGCGGCCAGGCCGAGCGCGCCCAGCGCGACGGGGACTTCGACTCCGCCTCCAAGCTGCTCTACGGGGAGATCCCCGCGCTGGAGCGCGAGCTGGCCGAGGCCACCGAGGAGGAGGCCGCGTCCAAGGGCGGCGGCGCCAAGGACAGCATGGTCAAGGACGAGGTCGGTCCCGACGACATCGCCGACGTCGTCGGCGCCTGGACCGGCATCCCCGCCGGCCGCCTGCTGGAGGGCGAGACCCAGAAGCTGCTCCGCATGGAGGACGAGCTGGGACGCCGCCTGATCGGCCAGCAGGAGGCCGTACGGGCCGTCTCCGACGCCGTGCGCCGCACCCGCGCCGGCATCGCCGACCCCGACCGCCCGACCGGCTCGTTCCTCTTCCTCGGCCCGACCGGCGTCGGCAAGACGGAGCTGGCCAAGGCCCTCGCGGACTTCCTCTTCGACGACGAGCGGGCCATGATCCGCATCGACATGTCGGAGTACGGCGAGAAGCACAGCGTCGCCCGCCTCGTCGGCGCCCCGCCCGGGTACGTCGGCTACGAGGAGGGCGGCCAGCTCACGGAGGCCGTCCGCCGCCGCCCGTACAGCGTGGTCCTGCTCGACGAGGTCGAGAAGGCGCACCCCGAGGTGTTCGACGTCCTGCTCCAGGTGCTGGACGACGGCCGGCTCACGGACGGCCAGGGCCGCACCGTGGACTTCCGCAACACCATCCTGATCCTGACCTCCAACCTGGGCAGCCAGTTCCTCACGGACCCGGCGACCTCGGCGGAGGACAAGAAGGCCCGCGTCCTGGACGTGGTCCGCGCCTCCTTCAAGCCGGAGTTCCTGAACCGGCTCGACGACCTGGTGGTCTTCTCGGCCCTCGGCAAGGACGAGCTGGCCCACATCGCCGAGCTCCAGATCGGCCGCCTCGCCCGGCGGCTCGCCGACCGTCGCCTCACCCTCGACATCACGCCCGCGGCGCTGGCCTGGCTCGCGGACAAGGGCAACGACCCCGCGTACGGGGCCCGGCCGCTGCGCCGTCTGATCCAGACCGCGATCGGGGACCGGCTGGCCAAGGAGATCCTGTCCGGCGAGGTTCGGGAGGGGGACACCGTACGCGTCGACGTCGCCGGCGAAGACCTGCTGGTCGGAAGGGCCCTGTAAGGGTCACTGCCGCTTACCCCGGTCCTACTCCTGTCCGCCCGGAGCGGATCGCGCGTGCAGGGGTGGACACGGGGTGGGCGCGATGGTGGAGGATGGCTGTATCCGCACGAAGGGAAGTACACGGTGAGCATCGACCCGGCCTCGATTCCGAACTTCGGAGGGCAGCAGCCCGATCCGCAGGCCACAGGACCGGCGGGCCCCGTCGTCCCCGACCAGGACCTGGTCAAGCAGCTCCTGGAGCAGATGGAGCTCAAGTACGTCGTCGACGACGAGGGTGACCTCGCGGCGCCGTGGGAGGACTTCCGCACGTACTTCATGTTCCGCGGCGAGGACGAGCAGCAGGTCTTCTCCGTGCGGACCTTCTACGACCGCCCCCACGCGATCGAGGACAAGCCGCAGCTGCTGGAGTCCATCGACGACTGGAACCGCCGCACCCTGTGGCCGAAGGTCTACAGCCACACCCACGACGACGGCTCGGTCCGTCTGATCGGTGAGGCGCAGATGCTGATCGGCACCGGCGTCAACCTGGAGCACTTCGTGTCCTCCACGGTCAGCTGGGTCCGCGCCTCCATCGAGTTCGACAAGTGGCTCCTGGAGCAGCTCGGCCTGGAGAAGGAAGTCGACTCCGCCGAGGGCGACGACAAGAAGGACGACGGCGACAGCAACTAGTCGCCCGCGGCCTTCGCTGCGCAACCCGGCCACGCACCCGGTCATCCCGACCGCGGTGCGTGGCCGGCCGCGTTCCGGGCGCCTCCCGCCCCGGACGCGCCTTCGCAGGCGGGGTCAGGCCGTCAGCCGACCGAGGCGGGCCACCGCCTCCTCCAGGACGTCCGTCCGCTTGCAGAAGGCCCAGCGGACCTGGGTGGCGCCCGCGGAGACGTCGTCGTAGAACACCTGGTTCGGGATGGCGACCACGCCGCAGCGGTCCGGCAGGGAGCGGCAGAAGGCCAGGCCGTCCTTCTCGCCCAGCGGTGAGACGTCCGTGGTGATGAAGTACGTGCCCTGCGGGCGGAAGACCTCGAAGCCGGCCGCCGTCAGGCCGTCCGCGAGGAGGTCGCGCTTGGCCGCGAGGTCCGCGCGGAAGGTGTCGTAGTAGGAGTCCGGCAGGGCCAGGGCCTCAGCGATCGCGTACTGGAACGGCCCCGACGCGACGTACGTCAGGAACTGCTTCGCCGACCGCACCGCCGAGACCAGCGCGGGCGGGGCGGTGAGCCAGCCGACCTTCCAGCCGGTGAAGGAGAACGTCTTGCCGGCGGAGGAGATCGTCACCGTGCGCTCGCGCATGCCGGGCAGCGATGCCAGGGGGATGTGCGAGCCCTCGAAGACCAGGTGCTCGTACACCTCGTCCGTGACGACGAGGAGGTCCCGCTCCACGGCGAGCTCCGCGATCGCGGACAGTTCCTCGCGGGTGAGTACCGTGCCCGTCGGGTTGTGCGGGGTGTTCAGCAGGAGCAGCCGGGTGCGCGGGGTGATCGCGTCCCGCAGGGCGTCCAGGTCGGGGCGGAAGTGGGGCGCGCGCAGCGTCAGCGGGACGCGTACCGCCCCGGCCATCGCGATGCAGGCCGCGTACGAATCGTAGAACGGTTCGAGCGCGATGACCTCGTCACCCGGCTCCAGGAGGGCCAGGAGGGACGCCGCGATGGCCTCCGTCGCACCCGCCGTGACCAGCACCTCGGTGTCCGGGTCGTACGTCATCCCGTAGAAGCGCCACTGGTGCTCCACGACGGCCGTACGGAGCTCGGGGACGCCAGGACCCGGCGGGTACTGGTTGCCCCGGCCGTCGCGGACGGCCCGGACGGCCGCCTCGGCGATCTCGGCGGGGCCGTCGGTGTCGGGGAACCCCTGGCCCAGGTTGATCGACCCGGTGCGGGCGGCCAGGGCCGACATCTCCGCGAAGATCGTGGTGCCGAAGGCCGCCAGGCGGCGGTTGAGGAAGGGGCGGCTGCTGCTGCTCGCGGATGCGGTCATGGGCGCCATCCTGCGGGGAAGCTCTGGAGTTGCTCAAGTGTGCTTTGACGCGATCGGCCGGGGGGCATCCCCCCGTCACGCGGGACGAGGGGATCCCGCACCCCGGGGGACCGGGTTTCCGAGAGGAGGCGAGGACCGTGGTCCTGGTCTTTGTCCTGGTTCTGGTGTTCGTGGTGGCGGCCTGCGCGGTCGTCGGGATCCTGATCTCGAAGGCGAAGCGGGCGGCCGCGTACCGCCCGTACTCCGCGCGGTCGTCCTCGCGGTCGTCCTCGCGCGGCCGGTCCGGTACGGACGGGTCCGGCAGCTGGTGGGCCGCATCGGGCGGCGCGGGCGTGAGCCACTCGTGCGGCGGTTCCCCGTCCGACTCGGGCCCCTCCGGCGGGACCTCGACGTCGTCCTGCGGGTCGTCCTCGTCCTCGTGTGGCGGATCGTCCTCGTCCTGTGGTGGCGGGGGCGGCTGCGGCTCCGGCTGATCCTTCGGGAAGGCCCGCCGACGAGTGTTGAACAGGGCGCCCGTGGGGGACAACTTCCCTCGGGCGTCTACTTGTTCGGCCGGGCGTTACGGCGTACGGGCGGCATGCTGTTGAACACGTGAACTGAGTAGCCCCCGGGGGGATGTAAACCCCGTCAAGTTGGGTAAAAACGCTGTGAGTGCCGTGCCTTTCATGATTCCCTCGGTTGAGTAGACCAGTCCTCGGACCTCCCTGGACTTCCTGTGGACCCGTGCCGGTGTCCCCCCACCCGTTGACTACCGCTGGCGGGCTCCGGCCCATCTCCCTCGCGCGTTTGCGGAGCCGACTCATGCTCACGACCCTCCAGACCACCTATACCGACACGCGTGCCGCCGATCTCGCCTGGGCCCTGGGACGGGACCGGCTGCCCGCCCTGGCCGTACTGAACCTCCAGCTCGCGGACGCGAAAGTGGAACTCCGCCTGCTCGGGGCCTCTCACCAGGTGCTCCTGGAGGAGGGGGAGGTGCTCTGTTCGGAGACCGTCGCCTGCATGCCCGGAAGCAGTACCCCGCTTCCGCTCGGCGTGGCCAAGCGCGTCGGTGACTGGGAGTACGAGTTCGCCGCGCGCGTCGAGAACCTCTCCCGGGGCTCGTTCGCGGGCCGCGCCCAAGAACTCCTCGCCCTCGTCGCCGATCACCCGAACGGGCTGGCCGGCACCTTTCCCGGCAGCCCCCACGCGTTCACCGCCATGCTGGCCCAGCGCTACGAGGGCCAGGTCCGGTGGCGGACCTGGCACGCCTACCCCCAGGAAGGTCAGCTCGTCGCCACCCGCACCCGGGTGGGCGTACGCATGGGCGCTCCCGTCTAGCTCCGGTCCAGCTCTCGTCCGGCGCCCGTCCGGCTCCCGTCCGCCTTCCGCTCCGGCGTGCGCACGGGCGCCTCCGGGGCGCCCTCGGGGGCGGATTGCGGGGCGGTTACGCCAACTGGCCGGATTGGGACGGTACTTACACCCATGTGGGTGACAGGGTGTCGGTGGGCGGTAACGTACGGTTCGCTTCATGATCGACCGATCCGCCCCCCGCGGGGTGCTCCCGGCGCCGGAGCCCCGGGGCGTGCAGAACGCCCCGGCCGCCCTGCCCGTACAGCCACGGACCGGCCGACTCCTCGTCCTGGCCACCGTCTTCGTCTGCGCCGCCTGCGGGCTCGTGTACGAGCTGGAACTGCTCGCCCTCGGCTCCTACCTGATCGGCGACTCGGTCACCCAGGCCTCCGTGGTGCTGTCCGTCATGGTCTTCGCCATGGGAGTCGGCTCCCTCCTCGCGAAACGGCTGCGCGGCCGGCCCGCCCTCGGCTTCGCCGCCATCGAGGCCGCGCTCGCACTGCTCGGCGGGTTCTCCGCCATGGCCCTGTACGCGAGCTTCGCCTGGCTGGGCGAATCCCGGACCGCGCTCGTCGGCTTCTCCTTCGCCATCGGCGTCCTCATCGGCGCGGAGATCCCGCTGCTGATGGTGCTGATCCAGCGGATCCGCCGGCAGGACGCCGGAGGGGCGGTCGCCGACCTGTTCGCCGCCGACTACGTGGGCGCCCTCGTCGGCGGACTCGCCTTCCCGTTCCTGCTGCTCCCGGTGCTCGGCCAGCTCAACGGCGTCATGCTCACCGGCACCATCAACGCCGTCGCCGGCGGCGGGCTCGTCCTGTGGCTGTTCCGCCGCGACCTCAGCCCCCGCTGCCGCTGGCTGCTCATCGCCACCAACGCGGCCGTCCTCGCCGCGCTCGGCTCCGCGACCCTGCTCGCCGACGACTTCGAACGGGTCGCCCGCCGCGCCGTCTACGGCGGGGAGGTCCGGGTCGCCGTCCGGACCGAGGTGCAGGAACTCGTGCTGACCGGCCCGGCCACCGGATCCCCGCGCTCCCTCGACCTGTACCTCGACGGACGGCTGCGGGTCAGCGGCTACGACGAGTACCGCTACCACGAAGCCCTGGTGCACCCCGCGATGACCGGCCCGCACACCCGCGTCCTGGTCCTCGGCGGCGGCGACGGGCTGGCCGCCCGCGAGGTGCTGCGCTACCGGGACGTCGCCTCCGTCACCGTCGTCGAGCTCGACCCCGGCGTCGTCCGGCTGGCCCGCACCGACCCGATGCTCTCCGCGCTCAACGGGCGGGCCTTCGAGGACCCCCGCCTCGGCGTCGTCACGCAGGACGCCTTCCGCTGGCTGCGGGGTCCCGCCGCCCGGGACCGGTTCGACGTCATCGTCTCCGACCTCCCCGACCCCGGCATCACCCCGAGCACGAAGCTGTACTCGCAGGAGTTCTACGGGCTCGCCGCGCGGGCCCTGAACCCCGGCGGGAGGATCGCCGTCCACGCGGGAGCCCTCACCGCCCGGGCCCGTACGTACTGGACCGTCGACACCACCCTGCGCGCCGCCGGGCTGCTCACCACCCCCTACAGCACCGGAGGCCGCCTCTCCGGCTTCGCCGCCGGACCCGACCGCACGCTCGGCGGCGCCGGGGCGCCCCCGCAGGACTGGGGCTTCGTCCTCGCCTCCCGCGAGCGGACCCCCGAACTACGGGTCGACCGGGACACGCCCGCACTGCGCGCGGTGTCCACGCAGGCCTTGCAGGACGCGGCCCGGGACGCGGCCCGGACCCGGATCGACGGCCTGCCGCCCTCCACGTTGCCGTCCCCGCGCTACTCCTGAGCTGCGACGACTGTCGTGTCCGTGTGCACCGGCGGCTCTCCTCGGTAGGCTCGGCCGCATGGAGCATCAGGTGTTCGTTCCGGTCCCCGCGGAAGACCTCCGTGCCGTGCTGCGCGATCCGGCTCGCGTGGCGCGCTGCGTGCCCGGGCTCCAGCAGGACGCCGACGCCGCCGCCGGACCGACGGCCGGGCGGCTCAAGCTGCGGGTGGGCGGGCACACCGTGACCTACCGGGGCGCGCTGACCGTCGCCGAGAGCGGTCCGGACCGGTTCACCGCCGAGGGCACGGGCACCGAGGTGCGGGGCAACGGCACCGTCACGCTCTCCCTCGGGCTGACGCTGGTCCCGGACGGGGGCGGGACCCGGCTGGAGTTCACCTGCGGCGCCACCGCCGACGGGCGGGCCGCCGCCTTCGCACCGGAGGCCACAGCCGTCGCCGGGCGGCGCCTGCTGGACCGGGTGGGCGCGAACCTGGCGGCGGAGGCGGCCTCGGTGGTCGAGGGCGACGATGCCGATCCGCACGATCCCGTCGCCGAGGCCGAGGAGGCCGCCGACGCCGAAGGGGTCGGGGACGCGGGCGACGCCGGTCCCGTCGACGCGGTCAGCGCCTCCCTGTTCGACACCGAGGTGCCGCCCCCGTCCCTCGATCCCTTCCTGGAGGGCGACTTCGCGGAAGCCGCCGGCCCCGCCGCGGCGGCCCGCCCGCCCGCCGAGGCCGCCCACGCCCGGCGCACGATGATCGGCCGGAGCGCCGAGGAGGTGGACCACGCGCCCCCGCGCGGCCGCTACGCCCCGGTCCCGGCGCCCTCCACCGTCGGCGCGGCCGGCGGACTGCGCTGGGTCGCCCCGGCCGCGGCCCTCGCCATCGCCTCCGCGGTCGTGGTCGGAAGGGCGTTGCGCCGCCGTCGCTGACTCGCCGTAGGGTCGCCGTATGAGCACGCAACTGAGCGCCGGCGGCGCCGACATCACCATCGACCAGGAGAACGGCTGCCGGATCAGCAGTCTGCGCGTCGACGGGACGGAGCTCCTGCGCCAGGGGCCGCACTTCGGCGCCTTCCCGATGGTCCCCTGGTGCGGACGCACCGCGGACGGCCGGTTCCGTGACGGTGCGACCGTCCACCAGCTGCCCCTGAACCACCCGCCGCACGCCATCCACGGCCTCGGTCGTGACACGTCCTGGCGTCCGGCCGGAGCGAGCGCCACCCGCGCCGCCTTCGCGTTCGACCTCGTCGACCCCTGGCCGTACGCCGGTCGGGTGACGCAGATCTTCGAGCTGTCCGAGGACTCCCTGACCCTCACCATGGGCGTGGAGACCTACGAGAACTCCTTCCCGGCGCAGGCCGGCTGGCACCCCTGGTTCAACCGGACCCTCACCGCCGACGGCGCCGAGGTGCAGGTCGCCTTCGACCCCGCCTGGCAGGAGGAGCGCGGCGCCGACCACCTCCCCACCGGCCGCCGCATCGAGCCCGCGCCGGGCCCTTGGGACGACTGCTTCGGCATGCCCCACGGCGTGGACGTCACCCTCACCTGGCCCGGGGAACTGGAGCTCAAGGTCGCCAGCCGGGCCGAATGGGTGGTCATCTACGACGAGCAGCCCGAGGCCGTCTGCGTCGAGCCCCAGTCCGGCCCGCCGAACGGGCTGAACACGCTTCCGCAGCTGGTCACGCCCGTGGACCCGCTGGAGATGTCCAGCACCTGGACGTGGCGGCGCCTGGCGTAGCCGCACGGCCGCGGTGTGCGGGCGGGCCGTGCGGGGGCCGCCCGGGGCGCATCTAAGCTCGGGGGTATGACTGACGTACGCGATGCGCTTCTGCAGCAGATCAAGGACAAGGCCGTCGTGCACGGCAAGGTGACCCTCTCCTCCGGCAAGGAGGCCGACTACTACATCGACCTCCGCCGGATCACCCTCGACGGCCAGGCGGCCCCGCTGGTCGGGCAGGTCATGCTCGACCTCACCGCGGAGCTCGACTTCGACTGCGTCGGCGGTCTGACCCTGGGCGCCGACCCGGTGGCCACCTCGATGCTGCACGCCTCCGCCGCGCGCGGCGGACGGCTGGACGCCTTCGTCGTCCGCAAGGCGCAGAAGGCCCACGGCATGCAGCGCCGCATCGAGGGCACCGACGTCAAGGGCCGCCGCTGCCTGGTGGTCGAGGACACCTCGACCACCGGCGGGTCCCCGCTGACCGCCGTCGAGGCCGTCCGCGAGGCCGGCGGCGAGGTCGTCGCCGTCGCCACGATCGTGGACCGCGGCGCCGCGGACGCCATCGCCGAGGCGGGCCTGCCCTACCTCACCGGCTACCGCCTCGGGGACCTCGGCCTCGGCTGAGCGGTCCGCAGGCGTCTCGCATCGTGGTCGGGACCGGCTCGGAACAACTGGTGACGAAGGTCCTCGGAGGTCCCCGTTCCGCTCCTGACCTGCTGGTTTGCGAAGGGGCGCGGTGTTTCACGTGAAACGCCGCGCCCGGCTCACCCTCCCCGGGGTGACCGAAGGGGTGGAGTGTCGCGCCGAGTCTGGAAAGATAGGCGCGACGATGACGTCGCCCCCAGGTCAGGGCCCGCAATAAGCACACTCCCCGCACATCCAAGGAGCGGACAGATGCCCATCGCAACCCCCGAGGTCTACAACGAGATGCTCGACCGGGCGAAGGCAGGCAAGTTCGCCTACCCGGCCATCAACGTCACCTCGACCCAGACCCTGCACGCTGCCCTGCGCGGCTTCGCGGAGGCCGAGAGCGACGGCATCATCCAGATCTCCACCGGTGGTGCGGAGTTCCTGGGTGGCCAGTACAACAAGGACATGGTCACCGGCGCCGTCGCCCTGGCCGAGTTCGCGCACGTCGTCGCCGCCAAGTACGACATCACGGTCGCGCTGCACACCGACCACTGCCCGAAGGACAAGCTGGACGGCTACGTACGTCCGCTCCTGGAGGTGTCGGCCGAGCGCGTGGCCCGCGGTCTGAACCCGCTCTTCCAGTCGCACATGTGGGACGGCTCCGCCGAGACCCTGGCCGACAACCTGGCCATCGGCCAGGAGCTGCTCGCCAAGGCCGCCGCCGCGAAGATCATCCTTGAGGTCGAGATCACCCCGACCGGCGGCGAGGAGGACGGCGTCAGCCACGAGATCAACGACGAGCTGTACACCACCGTCGATGACGCGCTGCGCACCGCCGAGGCCCTGGGCCTGGGCGAGAAGGGCCGCTACCTGCTGGCCGCGTCCTTCGGCAACGTGCACGGCGTCTACAAGCCGGGCAACGTCGTCCTGCGCCCCGAGCTCCTCAAGGACCTCCAGGCCGGTGTCGGCGAGAAGTACGGCAAGTCCTCGCCGTTCGACTTCGTCTTCCACGGCGGCTCGGGCTCCACGGCCGAGGAGATCGCCACCGCGCTGGAGAACGGCGTCGTGAAGATGAACCTCGACACCGACACCCAGTACGCCTTCACCCGCCCGGTCGCGGACCACATGTTCCGCAACTACGACGGTGTGCTGAAGGTCGACGGCGAGGTGGGCACCAAGTCCACCTACGACCCGCGCACCTGGGGCAAGCTGGCCGAGGCCGGCATGGCCAAGCGCGTCACGCTGGCCTGCGCCGACCTGCGCTCCACCGGTACCAAGCTGAAGTAGTAGCACCACCGAAGACCTGAAGGGGTCCGCCGGTCCGTCTCGGACCGGCGGGCCCCTTCGCGTGCCCGGAGGGCCCGCGGACCCTGCGGGCACGCCGAGTCGGAGGGGGAGGGGGAGGGCACGGGGCCCGAGGTGACATACGCCCGGGGTGGCATGCGGCGGTGGACTGCGGCCCCGCGATGGTGTGGAATCTACTCAGAGAAACGTACCCACGGTTATGTAAATCCGTCGGGGCAGGAGAGGCGACACGGCATATGAGGACAGAGCGACCCCAGGTGAAGCAGGACCGGGCGGTGCGCACGCGTCAGGCGATCCTGGAGGCGGCGGCCCGGGTCTTCGACGAGCACGGCTACGACGCGGCCAAGCTGTCGGACATCGTCAACATCGCCCGGGTCACCAAGGGCGCGCTCTACTTCCACTTCGACTCCAAGGAGGGCCTGGCCCAGGCCGTCATCGACGCGCAGAACGAGCAGCAGCCGACGGTCCTGCCCCAGGAGTACAAGGCCCAGGAGTTCCTGGACATGGGCATGGTGTTCGCGCACCGGCTGCGGCACGAGGTGCTGATGCGCGCGAGCGCCCGCCTCACCCTGGACCAGGCGGGCCGCAACCTCGACAAGGCGGGCCCGTACCACGCGTGGATCGACCTGCACGTCTCCGTGCTGGAGGAGGCGAAGCGGCGCGGCGAGCTGTTGCCGAACGTCGACCCGGTGGTGCCGTCGAGGATGATCGTGGGATCGTTCGCGGGGCTGAACACGATGGCCCACACCCTGGGCCTGGACCTGGACGAGCAGGTCTCCGAGCTCTACACGTACGTGATGCCCAGCGTCGTGGTGCCCGCCGTGGCGATCCGGCTGGACACCGCGCCGCGCCGGGGGGCGCGGGCGCTCCACGGTCCCCGGGGCGTGCACCCCTGCGACCAGGGCTGTCCGGGCGGCGTGCCGGCCCCCGTCCCGGAGGGGATCCCGGACCGGAGCCTGTCCGCGTGACCCTGCGGTCCGTGCGTACTCCCTCCGGTGTGCGTACTCCTTCCGGTCCGTGCCCGCCCCTTCCCTAAAAGATCCTTCCGGGTATTATTTTTCTGCTCGCCTGCCCAGGGAGAACACTGTGGACATTGA
This sequence comes from Streptomyces sp. NPDC057939, assembly GCF_042887545.1. Lineage (NCBI taxonomy): Bacteria > Bacillati > Actinomycetota > Actinomycetes > Kitasatosporales > Streptomycetaceae > Streptomyces > Streptomyces sp. NPDC057939. Next base: position 110,593 of record NZ_JBHVPG010000001.1, on the reverse strand, counting down.
GGTACTCGGAGCGCCGCGGGTCATCGAGAACGGTGTCCCCATCACGGCCCCCACGCCGGAGTCCCGGCACGTGCTGGCGGTCCTCGCCGCTTGGCCCGACCAGGTCGTGCCCGTCGCCGTCCTCGCGGACGAGTTGGCGGTCCACACCCCTCCCGAGCACGCCCGCGCCCTCCTGCACACCGCCGTGCGCCGCCTGCGCGAGCGGTTCGCGGAGGCGATGGGGGCGGGTTCGGTACGCACTCCGGAGTCCGTGCTGTCCGCCAGGCCCGGCGGGTATCTTCTCGACACCGGCGGAGGTCGCTCCGACGTCCGCGAGTTCGCCCGTGAATCCGGGGCCGGCTACCGCGCCATGGAACGTGGTGACTTCGAGCGGGCGGCCCTGCGCCTGCGCCGCGCCCTCGCCCTGTGGACCGGCCCCGCGCTGGACGGCATCGACGCCGGGACCTGGCTCGGCGCCCACCTCCAAGTGCTCGACGCCGACCGGCTCGCCGTACTCGGCCAGTGGGTCGAAGCGGAACTCGCCCTCGGCCGGCACCGCGAACTGCGCCTGGAACTCGCCGGCCTGCGCGGCCGCGGCGGCCCCGCCGGCAGGGCGGCCGCACGCCCCGACTTCCCCTACCTGGAGGCGCTGCGGATCGCCGAGGAACGCGTCGAGGCCATCCGCTCCGCCTGCCAGGCCCCCCGCCTGACCCTGGCCGGCGCCGTCCGGTGCTGACGGTCCGGCCGGCCCGGACGGACGGGACCCGTCCCCTGCTTGACCCCTCGTCGCACGGAACCTAGGTTCGGGGCGCGGGACAAAAGGGCTGGTCGGACGGGGGCGGCGGGATGAGCGGGGACGACGGCGGGGCACCGGGGGCACTGGTCGTACTGGAACTGCTCGCGGCGGACGCCCCGCAGAGCCGGTACGACGCCCTGTTGGAGGACGCCCGCTGCGCCGGCGCCGGGGAGGCACACCTCGCCGACCTCGCCCGGGCGGTGGATCTGGCCCGCTCCGTACGGGCGGACGCGCATCGCAGCAAGCAGCGCGAGGCCGCGCTCACCGCCCTCGTGGACACCGCGCACGACCTGACCTCGCCCTACGACATCGACGGGCTGCTGCGCCTGATCACCCGTCGGGCCCGGCGGCTCCTCGGCTTCGACATGGCCTGGCTGTCGCTGTCCCGCACGGACGGATCGGCGTACGTGCGCACCTCCGAGGGGGAGACCACCGCCCTGAACGTGGGGCTCGAACTGGGCACCGGGAAGGGGCTGGGCAGCATCGCCCAGGAGCGTCGGTCACCGGTGTGGACCGCCGACTACCTCGCCGACCCCGCCATCGTGCACGCACCCGGCATCGACGCCGTCGTGGAGGCGGAGGGGCTGCGCGCCATCATCGCCGTCCCGTTGCGGCGCGGGAGCTCCACGCTGGGCGCGCTCTACGGATCCGACCGCGCCGTACGGCAGTTCACGCCGGACGAGATCGGCATGCTGCTCTCCCTCGCGGACCTGGCGGCCGTCGCCATCGAGAAGGCCCGGCTGCTGGAACAGACCCGGGACGAGGTCACCGAGCTGGAGGCCTTCGGCTCGCGTACCAACACCGCCCTCACCCGGGTCCGCCACCTGTGGGAGTGTCACGCCCGGCTCGCCGGACTGGTGTTGGACGGGGCCGGCCTGGCCACCCTCGCCCGGGCGACCGCCGACGCGCTCGACGGAGTGCTCCAGGTGCGGGACCCGGGCGGGCGACCGTTGACCGCGACCGGTGAACTGCCCGACCTGGACGAGGAGTCGGTGACCAAGGGCGCGCTCCAGGCGCAGATGGACCGGCGGCCCGTACGGCTGCCCGGCGAGCTGTGGCTCGCCCCCGTCCTCGCGGGCGCCGAGGACCTCGGGGTGCTGCTGCTGAGCGCGTCGGCGCCGCTCGCGGAGGAGGACGTACGGCTCCTCCAACTGGCGGCCCAGTCGGTGGCCTCGCTGATGCTGATCCAGCGGGGCACGGCCGCCGCCGAGGGGCCCGTCCACGACGAACTGCTCGCCGACCTGCTGGAACGGCCGCACTCCGTCGACCTGCACCTGTTGGAACGCACCCGCCGGCTCGGCATCGACCTCGACCGGCCCCACGTCGTCGTCGTGGCCCGCCCCGAGGGCGGGGAACTCGGCAAGGCCGTCGCCTGGGCGTCCTCGTACGCCTACCGGATGGGCGGGCTCAAGGGGGTGCGCCGCGGCTGCATCGTGCTCGTCCTGCCGGGCGGCGACGCCTCCGCGGCCGCGCACCGGGCTTCAGGCGAACTGTCGCCGCTGCTCGGGCACGCCGTCTCCACGGGTGCGGCCGGCCCCACCGACGGCCCGGGCGAGGTGGCCCGGGTGTACGCGGAGGCCGTGCGCTGCCTGGACGCGCTGACCGCCCTCGACGGGGCGGGTGGCACGGCCTCCCTGCGCGAACTCGGCTTCCTCGGGCTGCTGTTGTCCGCCGACCACGACGTGGAGTCCTTCATCGCGTCGACGATCGGCCCCGTCCTGGAGTACGACAGCGACCGCATGACGGGCCTCACCCGCACCCTGGACGCCTACTTCGCGTCCGGCGGCAGCCCCACGCACGCCGCCGAGGCCCTGCACGTGCACCCCAACACCGTGTCCCGGCGCCTGGAACGCATCGCGGAACTCCTCGGTGCGGACTGGCAGAAGCCCGGCCGGGCCCTGGAGATCCAGATGGCCCTGCGCCTGCGCAAGGCCCGGACGGTCCTGCACGAACGCCGCACGGCGGGCGCCCGGCCGGAGTAGCCGGCGCGGGGACGCCGGCTCCCCGCCCGTCGGCGACGGGCGGGGAGCCGGGGCGCATCGGTCACGGCCTCGATCCGGCACGGCCTCGATCCGGCACGGCGTCGGGCCGTCATGGCGCCGATCCGGCACGGATCCGATCCGGTCACGGCGTCGGGCCGTGCTCCGTTCCCGCCGTCAACGCGCGGGCCGCGTGGGCGACCGACGCCAGGGTGACGTGCCGGTGCCAGCCGGGCAGGGCCCGCCCGGCGAAGTCGCGCAGGCCGACCTCCTGGCCACCGTGCTCGGCGGCGAAGCCCACCCGACGGCCCTGCTTGGTCAGCCGCAGCAGCGGGCCCACGGGGAGCCGTACGAGGTCGGTCACCCACACCTGCGCCGGAGCGCGCCGCGGATCGGTCCACTCGCCGACCAGCAGCAGGTGCCGGCGTCGGGCCGGCGACGGGTCGGGCATCATCACCCGCACCGCGACGGCCAGCGTGCCGCGGTGCCGGCCCCCCGGGTGTCCCGGATCGGGGTCGGTCCACTCCACCGGGGTGCACAGCCCCTTCACCGACTGCAGGATCTCGCGCGCGCTGCGCACCCCGGCGCCGTACCCCGGCAGGGTCGGATCGGTGACGAGCAGCGGTGTCGAGGCCGCCGCCCGCGCGATGACCGGCAGTCCCGCCTCCGCGAAGCGGTTCATCGTGGAGCGGGTCCCGATCTGCCGGATGTCGAGCACCACCGGGCGGGGGCCGCTCGCGCTGCGCCGCACGGTCTCGATGACGGCCGCCGCCGCGCACTGCTCGTACGCGGCCTGCGCGGCGTGCTCGTCCACGGCGTCCTGCGGACCCTCCGCGTCGGGCAGGAACATCCGCCACCCGACCGGCGTCACCAGCGCGGCCGAGGCGAACCAGGTCCCGAAGGCCTGCTGGCCCCGGAACATCTGCCCCTGGTGGGGGTCGAAGCGGTGCGCCGCGCCCACCGACCGGTCGCCGCCCTTCGGGATGGCCATCGGTTGGGCCACCCACGCGGTCAGCGGGGTCGTCGCCTCCAGGAAGCCCGAGAGGGAGGCGCGCAGGGGCTCCCAGTCCCAGGTGGAGCTGGAGATGAAGTGGTGCATGCTCTGTTCCGCCGCGGGGCCGCCCACCTGCCCGGCGATGCCGCGCATCGACTTGCGGCCCTGGAGGGCGAGCAGCCCCCGCACGTACTGCCGCCCCTTCTCCCGCTGGTCCTTGCGGCGCAGCGAGGACAGGACGACGGAACAGAGGTCCTCGGCCGCCTCGTGGACGGGGTCCCGGCGTACGGGGATCAGGGTGCCGGTGCCGGTGCCGGTGCTTGCGGTCGTGTGCGGTGCCGTGCTCGTCGTCGTGCGCGTCCCCGTCGTGGTGCCCGTGTTCGTCCCCGTCCCCGACCCCGTTCCCGTTCTCTCGGTGTGCCCCGTCACCGTGGCCGGGCCGGTTCCCGGCGCCACGGCGGTACTACTCATGATCGTTTTCACGACATGCCCCCTAGCGTGCATCGAATCCACCCCCACCGTCCGTCGCGGACACCGTGCGCGGGGAGGTGCGCCCGTCACCGCGCTTGGGCGGAACGTGGTGGGGTCCCCACCACCCGCCGCCGCGCGCCGCGTGACTTGACGGACTGCGGGACCGGACGTGGCCGCTCCGCCGGGGCGTCCGGCACGGTCCTTCACGAGGGGCCACTGCGGCCGGCCCCACGCACCGCGGTGCCGGGGCCTGCCCCCCGGCACCGCACCCGCGCCGAGCGACGGTGTGCGCGGCGCGACCACGGCGGAGGGGTGAGCGGCGGCGTGGTGCAGTTCGGCGTCTACTCGATCGGCGATGTCGCCTCCGACCCGGTCACCGGCCGCACGCCGACCGAGCACGAGCGGATCAAGGCGATGACGGCCATCGCGGTGCGGGCCGAGGAGGCGGGCCTCGACGTCTTCGCCACCGGCGAGCACCACGACCCGCCCCACGTGCCCTCCTCGCCGCCGACCCTGCTCGCGTACGTCGCCGCCCGCACCGAGCGGCTGATCCTGTCCACCGCCACGACGCTCGTCACCACCAACGACCCCGTGCGCGTCGCGGAGGAGTTCGCGCTGCTCCAGCACCTCGCGGACGGTCGCGTGGACCTGACGCTGGGCCGCGGCAACGTCCCCAACGTCTACCCCTGGTTCGGTCAGGACCTCCGGCAGGCCGTCGCGCTCGCCCGGGAGAACTACGCGCTGCTGCACCGCCTGTGGCGCGAGGAGAACATCGACTGGCGCGGCCGTTCCCGCGCCCGCCTCGACGGCTTCACCTCCACGCCCCGCCCGCTGGGCGGCGTACCGCCCTTCGTGTGGCACGGGGCGGTGCGCTCGCCGGAGACCGCGGAGCGGGCCGCGTACTACGGGGACGGCCTGCTCGTGGACAACCTCCTCGCCCCCGTCGGGCAGTACGCGCGGCTGGTGGAGCTGTACCGCACCAGGTACGCCGAGCACGGGCACGGCACCGCCGAGCAGGCCGTCGTCGGCCTGGGCGGCCAGGTCTTCGTCCGGGCGCGGTCGCAGGACGCCGTGCGCGAGTTCCGCCCGTACTTCGACGCCTCGCCCGTCCGCGGGCGCCGGGAGTCCCTGGAGGAGCGCACGCGGCGGACCCCGCTGGCCGTCGGCAGCCCGGACGAGGTCATCGAGAAGATCCTCACCTTCCGGGAGGCCTACGGGGACTACCGGCGCCAGCTCTTCCTCGTCGACCACGCCGGGCTGCCGCGGGAGACGGTGCTGGAGCAGATCGACCTCCTGGGGGAACGGATCGTTCCGGTCCTGCGGCGGGAGCTGGCCCCGGCCCGGTCGCCGGGCCCCGGGGCGGTCCCGTCCGGGCAGGGCACGCCCGTCGCGTCGGGCCATCGGCCACACTGATCCCATGTCGATTCACCAGAACCTGCTCGGGGGCCCCGCCCCCACCCACCTGCCCGACGAGCCGGCGCCGCGCGAGGCCCTCGCCGCCGGCACCGACCCGGCCGAGGTGGCCGCCGCCCACCCCACGTCCTCCCTCGCCTGGGCCGCCCTCGCGGACCGGGCCTTCGCCGCCGGAAACACGGTCGAGTCGTACGCGTACGCCCGTACGGGCTACCACCGCGGGCTGGACTCCCTGCGCCGCGCGGGCTGGAAGGGGCACGGCCCGGTGCCGTGGGAGCACGAGCCGAACCGCGGGTTCCTGCGCGCCCTGAACGCCCTGGCCCGCGCCGCCGGCGCGATCGGCGAGAAGGAGGAGTACGAGCGCTGCTCGACCTTCCTGCGGGATTCCTCGGAGACCGCTGCGGACACGCTCGCATAACTGCGCGCCGAGTGCCCTAGAGGGGTTCCGGATCCCCTGTTTATGATGCGATGCAGGGGACCGGGGCTCCACTTACCTCACGGAAGGAGCGGACCGCTACCCGGAAGCACGTGTCGAGGAGACAGAAATGTCGCACGCCCTTGATGCCTCCGGAGCCGGTTCGGACACCCCGAACCTCGACTTCGCCGGCACGACGCCCTACGAGGACTACGTCCAGGCGGACGTCCTCACCCACCTCCAGCACCTCCGCTCGGACGACCCCGGCGAGATGGTCTTCCTGGTCACGACCCAGGTCATGGAGCTGTGGTTCACGGTCATCGTCCACGAGTGGGAGACCGCGGCCCGCGCCCTGCGCGAGGACGACATCCCCGTCGCGATGGACGCGCTGAAACGATCCCTCCGCGAGCTGGAGGCCCTGAACGCCTCCTGGCGCCCCCTCGCGCAGCTCACCCCCGGCCAGTTCAACTCGTACCGGTCCGCCCTCGGCGAGGGCTCCGGATTCCAGTCCGCGATGTACCGGCGGATGGAGTTCCTGCTCGGCGACAAGTCCGCGTCGATGCTGGTTCCGCACCGGGGCGCCCCGCGCGTCCACGGCGAGCTGGAGAAGGCCCTCCAGGAGCCCGGCCTCTACGACGAGACCCTGCGCCTGCTCGCCCGCCGCGGCCTGCCGGTCCCGCAGCGGGTCCTGGACCGGGACCTGGCGGCGCGCTACGAACCGTCGCCCGAGGTCGAGGCCGTCTGGACCGCCCTGTACGCCGAGCCCGCCGGTGAGCACTCCGACCTGCACCGACTCGGCGAGGTGCTCACGGACGTGGCCGAACTGGTCTGGCGCTGGCGCAACGACCACCTGGTGGCGACCCGCCGCGCGATGGGGGCGAAGACGGGCACGGGCGGCTCGGCCGGGGTGGCCTGGCTGGAGAAGCGCGCGACGAAGAACGTGTTCCCCGAGCTCTGGACGGCCCGCAGCCATGTCTGACACGCACCCGATAACGGACCCGATACCGGACCCGATGTCCGACCCGGTGGCGGGGCCGGCGTCCGGCGCCGCCACCGGATCCGACGCCGCGCCCCACCCGGCCGAAGCGGGCCTGCGGGCCCGCGCCGCCGAACTCGACGCCGCCGACGGGCTCGGCAAGCTCCGCGACCGGTTCACCCTCCCCGACGGGGTCGTCTACCTCGACGGCAACTCCCTCGGCGCCCTCCCGACCGGCGTCCCCGACGCCGTGGGCGACGTCGTGCGCCGCCAATGGGGCGAGCTGCTCATCCGCTCCTGGGACGAGAGCGGCTGGTGGACCGCCCCCGAGCGGATCGGCGACCGCATCGCCCCGCTGATCGGCGCCGGACCCGGACAGGTCACCGTCGGCGACTCCACCAGCGTCAACCTCTTCAAGGCGCTCGTCGGCGCCGCCCGGCTGGCCGGGCCCGGCCGCACCCGGATGCTGGTCGACGCCGCGACCTTCCCGACGGACGGCTACATCGCCGCCTCCGCCGCCCGGATGACCGGCCTCGAAGTCGTCGCCGTCGACCCGTCCGACGCGGCCTCGGAGATGACCTCCGACACCGCGGTGGTGCTGCTCAACCACGTCGACTACCGCACGGGCCGGCTGCACGACCTGCCCGCCCTCACCGCCGCCGCGCACGCGGCGGGCGCGCTGGTCGTCTGGGACCTGTGCCATTCGGCGGGCGCCCTGCCGGTGGGGCTGGACGCGCACGCCGTCGACCTCGCGGTCGGCTGCACGTACAAGTACCTCAACGGAGGGCCCGGTTCCCCGGCCTACATCTACGTGGCCGAACGGCACCAGGAGTCCTTCGACTCCCCGCTGCCCGGCTGGAACGGGCACGCGGAGCCCTTCGCGATGACCCCGGCCTACGAGCCCGCCCCGGGCGCGACCCGCGCGCGCGTCGGCACTCCGGACATCCTGTCCATGCTGGCGTTGGAAGCGGCCCTCGACGTGTGGGAGGGCGTGGACGTCGACGACGTCCGCGCCAAGTCCCTCGCGTTGACGGACTTCTTCCTCGAATGCGTCGCGGCGTACGTTCCGCGGGGCCGCGTCGAGCCGGTCACCCCGGCCGGCCACGGGGCTCGCGGCAGCCAGGTATCGCTGCGCGCCGAGAACGCCCGCGAGGTCATGACGGAGCTCATCGCGCGGGGCGTCGTCGGGGACTTCCGGGCACCCGACGTCCTGCGCTTCGGCTTCACCCCGCTCTACGTCGGATTCGCCGACGTCGAGCGCGCGGCGCGGACACTGGGTCACATTTTCGGGTGACGCGGTAGCGAAACGTCACAGCAGTCGGGTGGGCGGGGCCACGGCCCCGCCCACCGTGACGAACCGGGCTCCGGCCGTCCGGGGGCGGGTTCACGCCTGATACGGTCCCGCTCTGCCGGAACACCGGAACATCAGTCCCCGCTGTCACACGCGTTACCGAGAGGTTGAGCCGATGACGGACCCCGCAGTCGAACGGGACGCCGCCGAGGCCGCCTCGGCCTTCTCCCACCCCCCGGTCCTCCCCGACGCGACCGCCGCGTACGGGGAACACCCCGACCAGGTCATCGACTTCTACGCCCCGCACGGTGACGGCGGCGGGCCCGGCTCCGCCCCCCTGGTCGTCGTCCTGCACGGCGGGGCCTGGCGCGCCCCGTACGACCGGCAGCACATCACCCCGCTCGCCGGCTTCCTGGCCCGCCAGGGCTTCGCCGTCGCCAACGTCGAATACCGGCGCGGCAGTTCGCTGCCGCACCAGGGGGCCGGCGGTCCCGTCGCGGGACGCTGGCCCGAGACCTTCGACGACGTCGCCGCCGCGATGGACGCCCTCCCCGGGCTGGCCGCGGCCGCGCTCCCCGAGGCCGACCCGCGCCGCACGGTCGTGACCGGCCACTCCGCGGGCGGCCACCTCGCGCTGTGGGCCGCGGCCCGGCACGTACTGCCCGTCGGCTCCCCGTGGCGGCTGGACGGCCCGCCGGACCTGCGCGGGGTGGTGGCGTTGGCCCCGATCGCCGACTTCGCCGCGGCCGAGGAACTGGAGGTGTGCGGCGGCGCGTCCGCGCAGCTGCTGGGCGGCGCCGAGCACTGGGCGGAGCGACTGCCCTTCGCGGACCCGGCGGCCCTGCTCCCGACGGGCATCGCCACCGCCGTCGTCCACGGGCGGGGCGACATCGTGGTCCCGCACGCGGTGGCGGAGTCGTACGTCGCCGCGGCGGCGAAGGCGGGGGAGACGGTCGGGCTGACCCTGCTGGACGGGGTCGGCCACTTCCCCCTGATCGACCCGGCGGCGGACGCCTGCGCGGTGGTCTCCGAGGAGATCGCCCAACTGGGCTGGTAGGCGGGGCGGGGCCGGGTCTTCGAGAGGGCCGGTCCGGTCCCGGCCGCGCTGCTCCGCGGTCTCGTCGGCGGTCCCGTCCCCGGCCCCGGGCCGCGCCCCGAGAACGCCCTGCAAGCGCCCGGAGGAAGGCTGTCCTCCGCTCTCCCGTGATGCCAACATCGTTGTATGCGGGGGGACTTGGTTGACACAGGTGAGAACAAGGACCGGCTGCTCGTCGAGCGGTTCATGGAGCCGGACAGCAATTCCGTGCTCGACGATCCGTACGTGCGGACGCTGCAAGCGGTCCGGTTCTGGGGCGGATTGGCGATGGCCCTGCTGGTGAAGGTGCCGATCGTGCTGGGCGAGGAGAAGTACATCCTCTTCTGGTTGGGGGACGGGCTGCTCAAGGTGGCGCTGACCCCCGTGCTGTTGCTGTGCAGCGTGCCGTTGGTGGTGGGGGTGTTCATCGTCTCCGCCCGGCCCGGGCACCGGGGGCGGATGGGGGCGCGGCTGCGCGGGCCGCTGATCGCGGTCGGCGCGTTCGTCGGGCACGCGGCGCTCGTGGGGGTGGCGGCCCTCCTCATCCTGCTGGTGCCGGCCCACTTCGGCGTCCGCGCGCCCCTGACGTACGTGTCCATCGTCCTGGGCATCGTCCTGGCGGGGCGGGGGATCGCGTTCATCCTCTACGCGGTACCCGCGGCGTCCCGGCACATGTTCCGCACCGTGGAGGTCCACCAGGCCCTGCCCGCGCTGTTGACGGTCGTGCTGGCCTGGGAGTTCGCCGTCCAGAGCGTCTTCTACCCGTTCGGCGGCTGGCCCGACGACACCTGGACGCTGCCCGTCGGGGGCGCGCTGGCGACCACGGCGGTGGCGGCCTTCGAGATCTTCCGGCTCCACACCCGGCACGGCGTCACCCTGCGCACGTACTCGGCCCCGAGGCCGGGCGTCGTGTAGCCGGTCGGCCTGGGTCGACACGTACGGGCGGGCGGGAGACGATGGGAACCGGCGGACACGTCCGGCCCCACGGCCGCCGTGCCGGTCCCGCGGGCCCTCGACGGGGGCCCCGCGCGTCCCGCGCGTTACGCCCGCTCCCCCTTCTCGCCCCCTCTCCCGCACGGGAGGAAACACCATGAACCGACGCACGCGTCTGACCCTGCTCACCCCCGTCGTGGTGGGTTCGCTCGCTCTCGGATCCACCGCCTTCGCCCAGGCCCCGTCGGCCCCCGCGGCCGTTCCCGCCGCCACGTGTTCGCTGTCCGGCGTCCTGCCGGACGGCACGGTGAACGTCTCGGGCGGCGGGTTCCTGCCGGGGCCCGCCTACCTGGAATCGTCCACCGGCATCGGCGCCGGTTTCAGCATGAGTCCGGACGGCACCTTCACGATCGCCAAGCAGAAGAAGGACGCCACGTACTCGGTCAAGCAGGGGTCGACCGTCACTCGGTGCAGCGGCGGGGGCACCACCACGAACCCGACCGGCACCACGCTGAAGGCCGGCATCGTCGCCGGCTGGGACGCCGTCAGGGCGAACTGCGCCGCGACGGCCCCGGCATCGGCGAACCAGCAGTTCAGTCAGGGCTGGAACAAGGGCGCCGCCGTGGCGAGGGAGGCCTTCTGCTGACCCGCACGGACGGCCCGGGAACGCCCGAGCGGGGCGGTCGGCGAACGTGCCGACCGCCCCGCTCGGGGCGTGGTACCGCGGGGATCGCGTCCGCGGAGGTCGCGTCCGCGACGTCCGCGGAGGTCGCGTCCGCGGGGATCCCTACAGGAACGAGTTGATCTCGATCGTCTCGGTGCGGCCGGGGCCGACGCCGATCGCGGAGATCGGTGCGCCCGACATCTCCTCCAGGGCCTTGACGTACGCCTGGGCGTTCTTCGGGAGGTCCGCGAAGGTCTTGGCCTTGGTGATGTCCTCGGACCAGCCGGGGAGGGTTTCGTAGATCGGCTTCGCGTGGTGGAAGTCCGACTGCGAGTACGGGAGCTCCTCGACGCGCTTGCCGTCGATCTCGTACGCGACGCAGACGGGGATCTCCTCCCAGCCGGTCAGCACGTCCAGCTTGGTGAGGAAGAAGTCCGTCAGACCGTTCACGCGGGTCGCGTAGCGGGCGATCGGGGCGTCGAACCAGCCGCAGCGACGGTCACGGCCGGTGGTGACACCGCGCTCGCCACCGATGCGGCGCAGGGCCTCGCCGTCCTCGTCGAACAGCTCCGTCGGGAACGGGCCGGCGCCGACGCGGGTGGTGTAGGCCTTGAGGATGCCGATGACGCGGCTGATCTTCGTCGGGCCCACGCCGGTGCCGGTGCAGGCGCCGCCGGCGGTCGGGTTCGAGGAGGTGACGAAGGGGTACGTGCCGTGGTCGACGTCGAGCAGGGTGCCCTGGCCGCCCTCGAAGAGCACGACCTTGTCCTCGTCGAGCGCGTTGTTGAGGATCAGGGTGGTGTCGGCGACGTAGCCCTTGATCTGCTCCGCGTACTGGAGCATCTCCTCGACGATCGCCTCCGCCTCGATCGCGCGGCGGTTGTACAGCTTCGCCAGGAGCTGGTTCTTGCCCTCCAGCGCCGCTTCGACCTTCTGGGTGAGGATCGACTCGTCGTACAGGTCCTGCACGCGGATGCCGACGCGGTTGATCTTGTCCGCGTAGGTCGGGCCGATGCCGCGGCCGGTCGTACCGATCTTGCGCTTGCCGAGGAAGCGCTCGCCGACCTTGTCGAGGGTGACGTTGTACGGCGTGATCAGGTGCGCGTTGCCGCTGATGAGCAGCTTGGAGGTGTCGATGCCGCGCTCGTTCAGGCCGCGAAGCTCGGAGAGCAGGACGGCCGGGTCGACGACGACACCGTTGCCGATGACCGGGGTGCATCCGGGTGAGAGGATGCCGGAGGGGAGAAGGTGCAGTGCGTACTTCTGGTCACCGACGACGACCGTGTGGCCGGCGTTGTTACCACCCTGGTAGCGCACTACATAGTCAACGGATCCACCGAGCAGGTCGGTGGCCTTTCCCTTGCCCTCGTCACCCCACTGAGCTCCGAGCAGCACAAGAGCGGGCACAGGCGTACACCTCTTCCGGATGGGGCATGTCCAAGGTCAGGGGGCGTACGACGATGTACACCGCAGGCTGAGCCGTCGGACCGGTGCCCCGGAATAGACGAAGGCCCTGGCGCAATAGCGCAAGGGCCTCTTGCACAAAGATGCTACCCGAGGAAGGACCGAGGTGTCGGCTCCAGAGCCCACCATGAGCCACGCGGGCGCGCCGGTAGGCGGCCTGCTCGTGCTCGTCGACCCGGTCGCCCGCCGTCTTGACGGCGAGTCCGTGCGAATCGCGAAGGATGTGTTGTCAGCGGGAGCGGCGGCGAAAATCTGCCTCCCGGATTCGCAGGAGGAATTTGCGCGGGCCCTCGCCCGCCGGGGTCATCGGCGGCCGGTGATCGTGGGGGACGACCGCGCGCTGGTCCGCGCGGTGGGGCTGCTGCACCGGGAACGGGAACGCGGAATGGGCGAGGGCGCCCTCTCGCTGGTACCCGTCGGCCCACCGGGCTCGCTGGCGCTGGCCGGGGCACTGGGAGTGCCGCTGTCGGCGGTGCCGGCGGCGCGCGCCGCCCTGGACGGGGTGAGCCGTTCCCGGGACCTCCTCGTCGACGACAGCGACGGCGTGGTGCTGGGCGGGCTGCGGATCCCGCCACCGCCGCGCACGCTCACGGTGACGCGGTGGGGCGGCACCTACCGTTCCCTGCTGCGGACGCTGCTGCCGAGCCCGGCCGCACCCGAGGCGCGCCCGGTGCACCGGCTGCGGATCGAGGTCGACGGGGTGGTCCTGGCCGACCTCGACCACCCCGTCGAGGACGTCGCCGTGCGCACGCCCGAGCCGGGCGGGCCCGCGGAGGTGGTGGTCCGGCTGTCGGGCGGCCTGCCGCTGACGGGCCGGGCCGAGACGGTCACGGTGTCCGGGGCGGACTTCCGCTACCGGGCCAACCAGGTCCTGTCGGGGCCGGTCCGGCGGCGTACGTGGACCCTGCGCCGGTCGGCGTGGTCCCTGACCCTGCCGCGGGGGTAGCGGCGGGGCGGGGGCGGTTCTCGGCGGGGCGGGCGGTTCCCCTCGGCTTCGGGGAGGCCCGCCCCGGGGCCGGGCGGGCCTCGTCGGTCGTCCCGTCGGCCGTCCGGTCGGTCGTCCCGTCGGTCGTCCGGTCCGTCGCACGTCAGCCGTCCGGTCGGTCGCCCGTCGGTCGTCCGGTCGGCCGCAGCCCAGCAGGGTGGTCGGCGGTCGGTCGGCGGTCGGTCGGTCAGCGGCCGGACAGGTCCGTGGCGGCGGCCTCGATCAGGTCCGTCACCGCGCCCGGCTGGGAGGCCAGGGAGGCGTGCGAGGCGTTCAGCTCGATCGTCTTGCGGGGGTTCATCCGCTCCGCCATGCGGCGCTCGTTGTTCGGGTCGATCATGCGGTCCTCGGTGGACACCTGGTACCAGGACGGCTTCTTGCGCCACGCCGGCGAGGTCACCGCGTCACCGAAGGTCGACCCGAGCGGGGCCTTCTGCGTGACCGCCATGACCAGTGCCTCCTCCGGCGCCAGGTCCTGCGCGAAGCTCTCGTGGAACGCGTCCTGCTTGACCCACAGGTAGCCGTCCGAGTCCGGCGCGATGTTCGCGAACGCCGCCGGCGGGTGCTGCTCGGTGAGCTGTCCGGGGCTCTCCCCGCCGTCCGGGGCGAACGCCGCGACGTACACCAGCCCGGCCACGTTCGGCAGGTCACCGGCCTCGGTGATGACCGCTCCGCCGTACGAGTGCCCGACCAGCAGCACCGGGCCGTCGATCTGCCGGACCATCTTGCGGGTGCGTTCGGCGTCGTCGGACAGGGACGTCAGGGGGTTTTCCACGGCGTGCAGGTCTTCGAAGCCGCGCCGGTGCAGTTCGGTGATCACCTTGGCCCAGTGGGCGGCGCCGCCCCAGAATCCGTGGACCAGGACGATGGAGGGCTTGTCGGACGTGGCGGGCATGGGGCGGGGCCTCTCTCGCGGCGGGTGGGGTGCGTGTCCGGATGCGCTGCCCACGCTAGGCAGGGCCCCGGGGCTCCGCCACCGCAGCGCGCTCCGCTCCGCGCAACCCGTTCCGCCCCCGCCGTCCCGGCCCGATTTCGTGCTGTCGTACCGGTCGGGTCACATCGGTTCGAGTACGGACAGGACGTTGCCCGCCGGGTCCTTGAACCAGGCGATGGGCGGGCCCCCGTCGCCGCGGACGATGCCCTTGGCGTCGGTGTCGAAGCCCGGGTACCGCTCGAAGGCGACCCCGGCCGCCGCGAGCTCGTCGACCGCCCGCTCGACGTCGGGTACGGGGAAGTTGAGGATCGTGAAGCCGGCGGGCTCGTGGTCGTCCTTCGGATACACGAGCACGTCGGTGTCGCCCGCGAGGTGCAGCAGGAGCATGCCGTTCTCCTCGCTGACGCGCAGGCCGAGCGTGCCCGCGTAGAACTCCTTGGCCCGGGGGATGTCGTCGACCGCGAATCCGCTGAACGCCTTGGTGTCTTCGAACATGATCAGTCCTTTGACGTGCCGCAGTCCCCCGTCCCATCGTCCACCGGGAGGGGGACGGAGTCGACCGGGGCGGGTGCTGGGATGCTGGTGTTCATGACAGGTTTTGACGCGACCGACGGTCGTCCCTCCCCGCGGATCACCGCCCTCGAATGGGGCCGGATGGAGATCGACGGGCAGGCCACGGGCAAGGACTTCGTGCTGTACCCGGGCGGCGGCCACCCCTGGGACTGGGCCGAGAACGGCACCCGGCACGACCCCGGGATCCAGCCGGGGGACGTACGCGAACTGCTCGACCGGGGCGCCGAGGTGCTCGTCCTCGGCCTCGGCATGCACCGGCGGCTCAAGGTGGCTCCGGAAACGCTGGAACTGCTGCGCGCGGCCGGTGTCGAGGCGCACCTGGCGGAGACCTCCGAAGCCGTCGCCCTGTACAACACCCTGGCCGCCACCCGTCGGGTCGGCGGGCTGTTCCACTCGACCTGCTGACACCCCGGCCGGCCGCCTCAGTCGCCCCATTCGTAGGCCCTTTTCACCATCTGCACGGAACGCCTGACGGACCGTCCCCTCCGTGGCACGTTGGACCGCGTCGCTGCACGAACGAACGACATCGGAGGGGACGCATGCCGAAGTACGCCAAGTCCGCGGCCGAAGCCGACCAGAACCTCAGGGACTACTGCGAGGAGATCGGGTTCGACCCCGAATGGGTGCCCGCGAGCAAGTGGGACCTGTCGGTCGGGATCGCACAGAACCCCGAACACGGCTTCGAGCAGGCCCGCAAGACCATCGACAGCGACCGGGAGGACATCGTCCGGTCGGGCGCGAAGGACGCGCGCAAGGCCACGTTGGCCGGGGACGCGAGCGGGCTGCTGGCGGCGGTGAAGGCGCACTACAGCCTCAAGAACACGCTGGTCCCGACCATCCTCAAGCAGTGCGCCGACGCGTACGTGGGCGGCGAACGCATCAACCTGGGCCTCGGTGGCTCCGGGATGGACGCGGACACCTACGGCGAACTGCGCGACGAATGGCGGCAGGCCGCCGCGCTCGCCGGGGGCGGCATCTTCACGGAGTTCGTCAGCCACGCCCCGCAGGACAAGGCCGCTCTCGGCAAGGGATCGGTCGGAGGGACCCTCGCCCGGCGCAAGGTGCAGGGGAACCTGCTGGTGAAGGTCAACGGGGTCCGCTTCAACATGCACATCGACATCGCCGGCTGACGGGTCGAAGGAAGTCCGGGAGTCCGGGAGTCCGGGAGTCCGGGAGTCCGGAAGTCCGGAAGTCCGGCGGCCGATCCTCCCGCTCAGAACTCCACGAGCAGTTCGCGCAGGCCGCGGATGACGTAGCCGTCCTGCCACCGGGGCTCCCGTACCAGCCTCAGTGGCGGGAGGCCCGGCTCCAGCAGGGCCCCGAACGAGGCAGCCAGTTCCAGCCGGGCCAGGGGGGCTCCCAGGCAGTAGTGGATGCCCGCTCCGAAGGTCAGATGAGGGTTGTCGGCCCGCGCCAGGTCCAGTTCATCCGGGTTTGTGAATCGTGCGGGGTCCCGATTGGCGGAGCCGAAGAGCAGGGCGACCTCGGCTCCACGGGGGATGAAAGTGCCTCCGACCTGGATGTCTTCGAGAACCCAGCGCTCGAACAGCTGGAGGGGCGTGTCGTAGCGCATAAGTTCATCCACAGCTGTGGACAACTTTTTCGGATCCGACGCTCCGGGGTCCGCACGGAGCTCCGCGAGCTGTCCCGGATTGCGGAAGAGGGCCCACCAGCCGTTCACCGTCGTGTTGACGGTCGCCTCGTGCCCCGCGTTCAGCAGGAGCACACAGGTGGAGATCATTTCCTGTTCGCTGAGGCGCCCCTCGTCATCGTGGGCGGCGATCAGCCCGGAGATCAAATCCGTCCCGGGGCGCGTGCGACGTTCGGCGATCAGCTCCCGCAGGTACGCGCTGAACTCCACGCTCGCCGTCACGGCCCGCCGCGCGGTTTCCTCGTCCGGCCGCAGCTCGAACATGCCGCAGATGTCCGCCGACCACGGGCGCAACAGGCCCCGGTCCGCCGCCGGGATGCCGAGCAACTCCCCGATGACCGCCACCGGCAGTGGTTCCGCTACCGCCGTCAGCAGGTCCCCGCCCCCGTCCTTCCGCAGCCCGTCCACCAATTCCCGGGCCAGCCTTTCCACCTCGGGGGCGAGCCGCTCAACGGTGCGAGGGGTGAACGCCTTTGCCACCAGGCGACGCACCCGTCCGTGTGCGGGATCCTCCAGGTCCAACATGCCGTTGTCGTTGAGCGTGTGGAACGGCTCGTGCTCCGGCGGCGGGGCCTCGCGGCCGAACTCCTCGTGCGAGAAACGGTGCAGGTAGGTACGGCCCAGCCGACGGTCCCGCAGCAGCGCGTTCACGTCGCCGTAGTGCGGCACCAGCCACTGCCCGGTCGCCTCGGACCACAGGGCCCGCCCCTGCTCCCGCAACTCCCGGTAGGCGGGGTACGGATCGGCTACGAACGCGGCGTCCCACGGATCAAAACCCATCCTCGCAGCGTAGGCCGTTTCCCCGGGGCGGCAAGGGGTCGCCGCTCCACCTGCCGGGAGGAGCCGGCGGGTCTACGCCGGCAGAGGACGCCAGCCGCTCGTGCGCGAGTGCGCGCGGGAGCCCGCTCGGGCCGTGGGACGGAAACGTGCACACCGCCCGCAGTCGTGACGCGCGGGCAGTCCGCGCCGGGGCCCGCCCATCCTGCCCCTCCCGACCGTCCCGGAGGGACCGTCCGGGACCGACCGTCCGGGACCGACTCCCCGGATCGGCTTCCCGTCGGCCCGACCTCGTTCACATCGGCGTGGTCGGCGTGGTCGGCGTGTTCGCCCGGTGGCTGCGCATCACCTGCACGCCCTGAAGAGCTCGGACGACAGGCGGTGTCGAGCGCTACGCCGGCGTCACCAGTCGGGTCTCGTAGGCGAACACCGCCGCCTGAGTCCGGTCACGGAGGCCCAGTTTCACCAGGATCCGGCTCACGTGCGTCTTGATCGTGGACTCCGCGACCATCAGCCGGTCCGCTATCTCGGCGTTGGACAGGCCCTGAGCGATGAGGACCAGCACCTCCGTCTCCCGTTCCGTCAGTTCCGTCACCCCCGCCGGATCGGCGAGGCGGGGAGCCTCCGCCAGCTTGGAGAACTCCACGATCAACCGCTTCGTCACCGACGGGGCCAACAGGGCCTCACCGGCGGCGACCACCCGCACCCCGTCCGCCAGCTGCCGGGCCGACGCGTCCTTCAGCAGGAACCCCGACGCACCCGCCCGCAGCGCCTGGTACACGTACTCGTCGAGGTCGAAGGTGGTCAGTACCAGGACCTTCGCGTCCGTGTCGGACGCCACGATCTGCCGCGTCGCCTCCAGGCCGTTCATCACCGGCATCCGGATGTCCATCAACACCACGTCCGGCCGCAGGGCCGCGACCTGCGCGATGGCCTGCCGGCCGTCGACGGCCTCGCCCACGACCTCGATGCCGTCCATCGCGTTCAGCAGGACCGAGAAGCCCTCGCGCACCATCATCTGGTCGTCGACGATCAGCACTCTGATCGTCATTTCGACTCCTCCACAGGCTCCGGCCGGCTGCGCACCGGTATGAACACCGCGACCTCGTACCCGCCGTCGGCGCTCTCCCCGGCGGTCATCTCACCCTCCAGCATGGCCACCCGCTCCCGCATCCCGGTGATCCCGTGGCCCGCGCCGGGCGAAGGACGGACATCACCGACCGGCGGGCCGTTCACGACCCGTACCCCCAGACCACCCAGCACGTAGGAGACCTCCACCCCGGCCGCCGCACCCGGCGCGTGCCGCAGGCTGTTGCTCAGGGCCTCCTGAATGATCCGGTAGGCCGACAGCTCCACCCCCTGCGGCAGCTCCCGCACGGCACCGGTGACGGTCTTCTCCACCTGCAGACCGGCCTCCCGCACATTGGCCAGCAGCCCCTCCAGCGAGGCCAGCGTCGGCTGCGGCGCGTCCGGCGCCTCGTAGTCCGCGGAACGGACCACACCCAGCACCCGGCGCAGCTCCGTCAGCGCCGCCACCGCGTTCTCCCGGATGGTGACGAACGCCGCCTCCAGCTCCGGCGGCGGGTTCTTCACCCGGTACGGGGCCGCCTCGGCCTGGATCGCCACCACCGACATGTGGTGGGCGACCACGTCGTGCAACTCCCGAGCGATCGTCGTCCGCTCCTCCAGCAGCGTCCGCCGGTCCCGCTCGACGGCCGTGACCTCCTGCTGCGCCGTGACCT
Source organism: Streptomyces sp. NPDC057939 (assembly GCF_042887545.1). Classification (NCBI taxonomy): domain Bacteria; kingdom Bacillati; phylum Actinomycetota; class Actinomycetes; order Kitasatosporales; family Streptomycetaceae; genus Streptomyces; species Streptomyces sp. NPDC057939. The sequence continues at coordinate 91,481 of NZ_JBHVPG010000001.1, read as the reverse complement.
CCTGCCGCGCATCCCTGCGGGTGTTGCGCACCGTGACGATCAGCAGCGCCACCGCCGAGGCGAAAGCCATCGGGGCGACCTCCCCCGCGCCGCTGGAACCGGCCAGGATCGGCAGGACCGCGCCGAACACCACCGTGATCGCCCACATCCAGCCGGCCACCCGCGGCCGCGTCCGCGCCGCAACCACCGTCATCGTCGCGAGGTAGGCCACGAAGGTGCCCGGCGACCACGGCCAGGTGAAGCCCTGGCTGTGGAACATGGAGAGCACAGCGGTGGCCGCCAGAGCCGCCCAGAAGGCCCCCACGGGACGGACCAGGGTCATCAGCAGCGGTGTCGCCGCGATCAGCCCCATCACCAGGTACTGGACGGGCACACCGCCGACGTTGTCGGCACTCGACAACAGGACCACGAAGAACGCCATCGCGCATATCGCCATGTGCGGCAGGTACGCCACCCTGCCGGCCGTCCTCGCGGACAGCCGCCGGGTCAGCGGCCCGTCCGTACGCATCGGCGGAAGCGGACGGTAGGCGAAGGCATCGGTGATCAGGTCATCGCGCAGGCTCTGCACGATGCCCGTGGCCATCCGCAATTCTGGCGGCCGGGGGGTCGCCCCGGTGGTCGTCTCGGTCATACATGAACCGTAGGCGGGGGCCGGCGTCGCCCGCGTCGGCAGGGAAGGGGATTTCCGAGGGTCCCTCTCAGGTACTACACGGGCCCCTCAGTAGCCCGACGGACGGACCAGACCCGTCTCGTAGGCGAACACCGCCGCCTGCGTGCGGTCCCGCAGGCCCAGCTTCACCAGGACCCGGCTCACATGCGTCTTCACCGTCTGCTCAGCCACGATCAGGTGCTCCGCGATCTCCGCGTTGGACAACCCCTGGGCGATCAGCGACAGCACCTCCGTCTCCCGCTCCGTCAAGGCGTCGATCCGTGCCTTCGACGGCGCCCGCGGCGCCCCCAGCCGGGAGAACTCGGTGATCAGCCGCTTCGTGATGTTCGGCGACAGCAGGGCCTCACCGCCGGCGACCACCCGCACCGCCTCGGCGAGCTGCTCGGCCGAGGCGTCCTTCAGGAGGAACCCGGAGGCGCCCGCCCGCAGCGCCTCGTAGACGTACTCGTCGAGGTCGAAAGTGGTCAGCACGAGCACCCGCACCGCCGAACCGGGAGCGCCGGCGATCACCGAGGTCGCTTCGATCCCTCCCATGCCAGGCATGCGGATGTCCATCAGCACCACGTCCGGAGCGAGCTCGGCGACCTTCGCCACCGCGTCCGCGCCGTCCACGGCCTGGCCGACCACCTCGATGTCCGGCTGCGCGTTGAGGAGCACGGTGAAGCCCTGCCGCACCATCATCTGGTCGTCGGCGATCATCACTCTGATCGGAGTGCTCATCTGTCCTTCTTCTTCGTCTCGGAGGAGGACCCGACCGCCGGATCCAGGGGTAGTACGACGCTCACCTCGTAGCCGCCGTCGGGGCGTGGGCCCGCGGCCAGTTCGCCCCCCAGCATGCCCGCCCGCTCCCGCATGCCGAGCAGCCCGTGGCCCGCTCCCGGCGAGGGAGACGCGGGCCGGGTCGGAGCGCTGTTCGCCACGCACAGGTGCAGATCGCGCGGCCCGTACGCGATGCCGACCTCGACCCGCGAACCGGGCGCATGCCGAAGACAGTTGCTCAGCGCCTCCTGCACGATCCGGTACGCCGTCAGCTCGACGCCCGGCGTCAGCGGCCGGCGGATCCCCGCAGTCTCGGTGGTGACCTCCAACCCCGCACCCCGCACGTTGTCGACGAGGCCTTCCAGTTCGGCGAGGGTCGGCTGCGGGTGATGGGGGTTGGCGGGATCCTCCGGGTGCTCGGAACGCAGTACGCCCAACACCCGGCGCAGTTCCGTGAGGGCCTCCAGGGCGTTCTGCCGGATGCCCGCCAGGTTCTCCCTCAGTTCCTCGGACGGGTTCTCCACCAGGTGCGGGGCGACCTGCGCCTGGATGGAGATCACCGACATGTGGTGCGCGACCACGTCGTGCAACTCCCGAGCGATCCGACTGCGTTCCTCCAGCAGGGTCCGCCGGGCCCGCTCCTCCTCGGCCACGTTCTCCTGCACGACCAACTGTCGGCGGGCCGACCGCATCGCGCGCAGCGCGTACCCCAGGAGCCCCGCGACCCCGAAGAGCACGCCGCAGACGACGAACGTGCTCGCACCCTGCACCGGCGCGAAGAACAACTCGGTCAGCCCGGTGAGGCCGGTGGAGAGGGCGACGACGGAAACCGTGGTCCGGGGGGACACGCGGAGCGTCACCAGCAGGATGATCAGGGCGAAGGCCACGTACCCGCTCGGCAGCCAGGGCCAGGGCTCGTTCTGCCGTACGTGGGCGTAAGTCACTCCGGCCGCCAGTCCCGCGGTGAACAGGCCGAGCCACCAGGCGGGTATCGGGCGGAACAACGCGAGGGCGATGGACGCGCCGGTCAACACCGCCGCCAGGACCGGAAGGCCGCCGGTGAACCGGTAGTACTCGGTGAGTTCATGATTGGTGGTCAGGCCGAAGAAGACCGCCAGGAGCAGGACCACCACGTGCGGCAGCCGGGCCAGCCGGCGCGGTCGGGCCATCCTCGGCAGCGGGTCGTACCGGAGGGTGAAGAGCTCGCCGAACCGATCCCCGTGCTCGACCGGTTCGGTCCGTGGGGACGTATCCATGGGCGCGGGCTGCTTGTTCACGCGGGTCAGCCTAGGCATGGGTGATCTCCTCGACGGCGGCCGGGCGAACCCGGACACCCTTCGGGCCCGGCAGGACGGTGGCCGTGGCACACCTCGGGGGCACGGGCCGGACGGGGCACGGGGTCGGGTCGGCGCCCCGGCCCGCGGCGCCCCGAACCGCGGTGGCGGCGGCGCGGGCCCGGTGGCGTCGGGTGGGACGGGGGTGTTCATGGGCGCGGAACGCCGCCCAACAGACGCCCAGGGCCGCCGCGAACACCGGGAGCCAGAACAGCCTGGCGGCGATCCACGAAGCCGAAGCGGGGGCGGTGTGCAGGCCGGGCACATCGGAGGAGAACAACAGCCCGACGGCCGTGACGGCCATCATCGCGGTCTGGTGCCAGAGGAAGACGGTCATCGCCGACAGGTTCACCAGTGCCACCACCACCCAGACCCGGGGCCGCCGCAGCGCCCGGTCCAGCGGCGCGCGGAGCAGCAGCACCAGGCCGCACTGGGCCAGACCGAAGGCGACGGCGGCCGCCGTCGGCGGGTTCAGGTTGGAGACCGCCGCGCCGGGAACCCCCACCATCGACGCCGGGTACCCGCACCACAGCACCAGCGCCGCCGCCGCGGACGCGCCACCGAGGCACAGGAGCAGAGCCGACCGCCGCCCGGCGCACGCTCCCCGGGACCAGGAGGCACCCAAGGCGTAGGGCACGAGCCAGCCGGCGGCGACATTGACCCAGCCGATCCACTCGGGACCGTCGAAGCCGAACCGCCACACATCCACGGCCATCACCACGGCCGCCGGCCACACCGGCGGGAGCCGTGCGACGAGCGGTGTGGCCGCCGTGAGCACGGCGAACACCACCAGGAACCACAGCGGTGACCACACCAACCCGAGCAGCGTCATGACGGTGTCCCGCTGCGCTCCTCCCAGCAGCATCCCGCCCGCCGCGAGGCCCCACAGGCCGAGCACCGCGGCCACCGGTCGGAACAGCCGGCCGAGGCGCTGCCCGACCCAGGTGCCGTACGGAATTCCGCGTGCTCGTGCCGAGGCGTGGCCCCGGGCCGCGACATGGCCGCCGACCAGGAAGAACACGGCCAGGGTCTGGAACACCCAGGAGAGCGGGGTCAGCCAGGGCTGGTGGGCCAGCGGACTGGTGGTCTTCAAGCCGCCTTCGGCGGTGGTGGTCAGTGCGGTGACCAGCCAGTGCCCGAGGACCACTCCGAGGATCGCGAGGGCCCGCAGGGCGTCCACCGCGCGGTCCCGGTGGGCGGGGGTGGCCCGGTCCACGCGCTCCGCGAGGGCGGACCAGCGGGCGGCGAGCCTAAGCATGGGAGACCTCCCCGGGGACGAGCACGGCGGCCGGAGCCGAGAGGGGTGAAACGGCCGGCGAGCCGGCGGCGACGGGGGTGACCGGATTCGGGGCTGCCGGCGGGCCGAGGACGATGTGGGCCAAGGAAGCCAGGGAGGTGCTGCCCGGCTTCAGGTAGTCGCTGTGGCCGGCGCTTCCCGCGGCGAAGGGACGGGCTCCGAACGCGCGCTCCACGGGGTCGGTACCGAAGCCGACCGACCCGATACGGATGTGGGGGACGCCTCCTATCCAGTCCTCGGTGCCCCGGCCCGCCCACACCCGCGCCCGGGTGGGCAGTTCGGCGGCAGTTTCGGCTCTCGTGCCGGGGCTGCCGTAGAGGGCGATGTCGGTCACCTCGGAGCCGGTCGTGGTGCGGGCGCAGACGACCGAGCCGTAGGAGTGGCAGAGCAGCGAGATCCGGGCCCCGTCGACGGTGAGGTGCCGCAACCGGGACAGGAAGGGACCCAGTTCGGCGGCGGCGAGGTCGGCGCGGGCGGCCGTCAGGACGGTCGTGCTGACCGTGCCCGGGGTGTCGTACCCGAGCCAGGCCACCACGGCGGAGCGCGGATGATCGGCCTGGAGTCGTTGTTGGAGGGCCACCGCTCCCTCACGGAAGCGCGCCCAGGTGTCCAGGGTGGTGTCGGAGCCGGGGACCAGGACCGCTATCCGGTCGGCGGTGTCCAGGTCGCCGAGCACCTCGACGGCCCGCCCCCGGCCCCGGCCGTCGAAGTCGAGGAACCTGGCCGGGCCGGCCTGGGCGGGCGCTCCGTGCGGAACCGGCGCCGGAGTGCCGGCCATGGCCCGCAGTTTCGCGGACCGGGTGAGGTGGCCGGCGTCCTGTGCCCGGCGGGCCGCCTGCGTGAGGTTGTCGAGGTTGGCGGTGTAGCGCTCCTGCGCGGTCGCGGACTCGGCGAGGACCGCGGGCAAGGGTGCGGGAGCCTGCGGTGACGCCGCCGCGGACACGGGGAACACGACGGCTGCGGCGACGAGGCCGGCCAGCAGAGTACGGCGGATGCGGTTGCCGGTGGTCATGGCGCGTTCCCTCTTCCTTCTCCTGCGGTCCAGACCGGGCAATCGCCCGCTCTGGTACAGAAGTTAGAAATCAGGGGCCCTCGTCGGCGTCACGCTGCGGAGCCGCCTTCAGGCGTAGCTCTCAGGTATGACCCGCCCTACTTCAGAGCCATCTGACGACCTTTTCGCAGGCTCCAACGCGGCCTCCGGTACGGTCCGGGGATGAAAGACACCGACAAGCCGGCCGACTGGAGAAGAGACCGGATCGGCAGCGCGCACCGGGGGGAGAACCCCACCGTCCTGCGCCGCCTCGACTCCGGATTCGCGGCCATCGGCGACCGGCAGTTCCTCCCCGGGTACGCCGTGCTGCTGACCGACGACCCCGCCGTGACCCGCCTCTCCGACCTGCCGCCGGCGCGCCGCATCGCGTACCTCACCGACCTGGAGCGGCTCGCGGAGGCAGTCGAGCGTGCCTGCGCGCGCCTCGATCCGGCGTTCCGCCGGGTGAACATCGAGATCCTCGGGAACACCGACCCGTACCTGCACGCCCACATCTGGCCCCGCTACGACTGGGAGGCGGACGACATCGTCCGGCTGCCGGTCTGGCTCTACGAGGACGAGGAGTTCTGGCGCGGCGACCGGTACGCCCTCGCCCCCCGCCACGACGCCGTACGAGCGGCCATCGCGGAAGAGCTCGACCGGCTGGTGGGATAGCACGTGGGGGTGTGGTCAGCCCCTACCCGCGAGCTACGTGGCCGAAGTCGCCACCCGTACCCCGAAGCCGATCAGTACGACGCCCGTCACCCGGTCCATCGTCCGGCGGACGCGCGGGCGGGCGAAGAAGCGCCGGGCGCGGGACAGGACGTAGACGTAGGTGCTCAACCAGGCCACCGTCAGCACCACGTGGACCAGCACCAGGAGGGCCATCCCCGCCGCCGCAGGCAGGCCCTCCGGGGCCAGCGAGGGCAGCAGGCCGGTGTAGAACACGGCGATCTTCGGGTTGAGGGCGTTGGCGATCAGGCCGGTGCGCCAGGCGCCGCCCGCCGATGTCGCCGCCGTCCCCGTCCCCGGCCCCGTCCCCGTCGCCTTCACCGGAGCCCCCGCTCCGTCCCGCGCTCCGTCCCCGGTTCCCTCCAACGGCTCCCCTCCCGCGCCGGGCCGGTGCAGGGACCGGACGCCGAGGAAGCACAGGTACGCCGCCCCCGCGAGCTTGACCACCAGGTACACCTCGGCGGAAGCGGCGAGCAGCGCGGCGAGTCCGGCCACCGTGAGGGCGCCCCACAGCAGGAGTCCGGCGGCGATCCCGCCCACCGTGCGCAGCCCGTCGGCCCGCCCGCGCGAGACGGCCCGCCTGGTCACGATGGCCATGTCGGGCCCCGGCACGACGGTCAGCAGGGCCAGTACCCCTGACGCGGCGACGAGTTGTGTGAGCACGCGGCTCAGTCTGCCACCAGGGGTTCGACGTATCCCGCTCTCCAGCGGGGCGCGGGGTCCTGGCCGGGGCTGGTCCAGTACTCGCGGGCTCCGACGATCTCCCCGTCGCGCACGGTCCACAGGGATACGGCCCGGTAGAGGACGTGGTCCTCGGGGATCTCCACCTCGGTGACGACGAGGTCCCCGTCGGCGAGGATCCGCAGGACCTCGACCTGTCCGGTGGTCCTCTCGTCACCACCCCCGTCGCCCGCGTCCCCGGCGTCCCCCTCGTCACGGAGGACCGCGATGAAGTTGGCCCGGCCCACGATCCGTTCGTCGCTGACCGGCCATTCGATGACGGCGTCCTCGGCGATGAGCCCGCTCACGCCGTCCCAGTCGCGTGCCTCGATCAGCTCCCACAGTTGTGCCACTACCTTCAACGGCTCCATGTGCCGCAGTGTGCGATGGGCTCCTCTTGCGCAACAAGCCTTGCTTGCAGGCTTATTGACTTCGACACAATCCGCCCCGGACTACTCCCGGTGATACGTGAGAGGGGGAATGGATGACTCCTCCAGCTCCCGCCGGAGGTTTCCGTCGGGAAGCAGGCGCAACCGGCTCCGACTGCCGGAAGTGCAGGTGGGAGGGCTGCCGGGGTCGACGGTGGAGGCGTCGAGCTCCACCGGATCGGGGCCCTTGCGCAGGGGCGCCCGCCAGGAGCAGACGTACCCCGGGTTGTAGACGCGGAGGGCCATGACGGGATCCCCCACCGAGCCGGGGACGAGGGTCAGGTGCCAGGTCGAGGAGCCGTGGGCGGCACGCCAGGTACCGGTGTACGCCGCAGGTAGGGTGCCGGGCGCTGCGGCTCGGCCGCCGGACGGTTCCGCGCCACGGCTCCCCGTCGGCGGATCGGACCGGGTGCCCGAGCCGCCCACGGACGCGGTGGCGGTCGGGTCGGGGGAGGGACGTTCCGGTTCCGCGCTCATGACGGCGTACACCGAGCCGCCGGCCGCGATGGCGACGATGACGGCGACCACCAGCAGGAACACCGTCGACGCGACGTGCGGGCGGGACGTGTCCGAGGACGATGCGGTCGGCGGCTCCTGGGCGCGGGCGGGAGGCTGCCGAGTCGGAGCGGGTGCGACCGGCAGCGCGTACGGGGGCGCGGCCCCAGCAGCCGGGGCGGACCCATCGGGCGTCCCAGGTGCCTGAAGGGGCGGCGGTAACCGAGGGGTGGCCGGTACCTGAGGGGTAGGTGCCGTACGAGGCATCCCGGTGGTCCCGGGTATCTGCGGGGTCGGCGCTCTCGGTACCCATGCCTCCTCCGGCTCCTCCGGCTCCTCCGGCTCCTCCGCCTCCGCCGACTGCGGGGCCCGGTCGGGGCCCCCGTGCTCGCGGTCCAGGAGCTGGGCGGCGTGCCGACCGAGCTGCGCCACCAGCGGCGCCGGAAGCCACGGCTCCGGGGCCCGCCCGTCGGCGACGACGGTGTCCCCCGCCCCGATCCGCGCCTGCACCTCCGCCGGATCCGGCCGTGCGGCGGGGTCCTTGTGCAGGCAGGCGGCCACGAGCGGGCGCAACTCCGCCGGTACGCCGTCCAGATCCGGTTCCGCTTCGATGATCCGCAGCAGCAGCCCGGCGTCGCCGCCCGGCTGTTGCGCGTCCCCGAACGGCAGCCGGTCGGTGGCCGCGTACGCCAGGAGGACGCCGAGGCAGAAGACGTCGCAAGCGGGGGTGATCGGCCCGCCGAGCACCTGTTCCGGGGCCATGAACCCGGGGGAGCCGATGAGCTGCCCGGTCCGGGTGAGGCCCGCGTCGGGATCGCCCGGGGGGCGTTGTGGGGGTCGGGCGATGCCGAAGTCGATGACGCGGGGGCCGTCGACGGTCAGCAGGACGTTGGACGGTTTCAGGTCCCGGTGGATGAGCCCCGCGCGGTGGATGTCCCCGAGGGCGCGGGCCAGGCCGGACGCCAGGACCCGCACGGTACGGACGGGGAGGGGACCGAAGTCGTGGCTCACGGCCTGGCGCAGGCTGGGGCCCGCGATGTAGCCGGTGGCGAACCAGGGGACGTCGGCCTCGGTGTCGGCGTCGAGCACGGGCGCCGTCCAGGCCCCGCCGACGAGCCGGGCGGCGGCGACCTCGTGACGGAACCTGCTGCGGAACTCCTCGTGGAGGGCCAGGGCCGGGTGGACGAGCTTCACGGCGACGGTACGGCCCCGGTCGGACCGGGCGAGGTACACCTGGCCCATGCCGCCGGCGCCGAGTCGGCACAGGAGGCGGTAGGGGCCGATGTGGTGCGGGTCGGCGGGGTGCAGCTGTTCCATCGCGGGGTGGTCCTTCCCCCTGACACTGGCCGGACGGGCCGAGCGTAATGCGGTGGGCTCCGCAGGGGGAGGGACGGTTCCGGCCGCCCGCACGGTTGCGTCCCCCGGACCGGTACAGCCCGTACGTGTCACCGTGCCGGCACCGGCCCGCCCGGCCCGCCCCGAGATGATCCGACCGGACCGGACCGGACCGGACCGGACCCGGACACGACCCGCCCCGAGACGATGGATGCGCCCGGCCCCGACCAGAGCCGACCCGCGCCGCCCGGAGTCGCTCCGACCCGCCCCGGCGGCAACGCCCCACGCCCTCCTACGCGTCCGGCGGCGAGGTGATCGCGGCGAGGGCCGTCGAGAGGCGTTCCAGGGCGCGGGCCGTTTCCGCGAACGCCGACTCGCCCAGTTCCTCGGCGAGGCGGGTGGCGAGGTCCGCGTGGCCGGGGTGGATGCGGGCGATGGCGGCGCGGCCCTCCTCCGTCGGGCGGAGCAGCTTCGCGCGCCGGTGGGCCGGGTTCGGCACGTACTCGGCGAGCCCCTTCGCCGCGAGCAGGTCCGCGATGCGCTGCACGCTCTGCCGGGTGATGCCCATGGACCGGGCGACACCCGCGACGGACAGCGGCTCCCGCAGCACGGCGCCCAGGACCTGCCACCACGCGGCCGTGAGGCCGGCCGGGCGGGCCAGTTCCTCCGAGACGGCGAGGAACTGGCCGTTCAGCTGGAAGATCCCGAGCGCGGTACGGCTCAGCAGGTCCTGCCGGGCCCGCAGCGACAGCCCGGCCGCCCCGGAGCCCGCGGCCGGCGCCGGATCGTTCCCGGCCCCGACACCCGCCCCGGCCCCGACACCCGCCTCCGCCCCCTCCACCCGCGGCAGCGGCTCAGGCATCGCCGGACTCCTCCGCCGCCATCAGGACCGGGTAGGCGCTCGCGTCGGAGTGGTGGAACAGCCGGTACCAGGCGTCCAGGACGTCCGGCTTGTACACGTCGAGGCGGGCGAAGACCTCGCGGGCGAAGGCCACCGGCTCCGTCGGACCGGCCGTGATCAGGTCGCCGTCGGTGACGGCGTCCGCCTCGACGTACTGTTCCGCGCCGCCGTAGCCCGGCTGCCCCGCGAGGTAGAAGGAGATGGCGCTGGTGTGGCGCCGACCGTCCAGCACGCCCGCGCGGGCGAGTCCCGCGGTGGCTCCGCAGATCGCGGCGACGGGCACCCCGGCGGCCAGGAACTCCCGGGCCTTCGCCGCGAACGGGGCCAGCTCGTCACCGGTGTCCCACAGGGAGGCGCCGGTGAGGATCAGCAGCGAGGAGTCCTCGGGGCGCAGTTCCGCGAGCGCCAGGTCGGGCTGGACGCGCAGGCCGCCCATCGTGGTGACCGGCAGTCCGGCGGCGGGGCCGACCGTGCGGATCTCGTGGCCGCGCTGGGTGAGGTGCGCGGTGGTGTGGCCGGTCTCCCAGTCCGCGTAGGTGTCGTAGACGGCGAGGTGGACGGGCTTGCGCGGGGTCTCGCTCATGGTGGTCGCCTCCAGCAGCGTTGATGAGCACGGAAGAGCAAGGAGCAAGGAGCAAGGAGCAAGGAGCAAGGAGCAAGGAGCAAGGAGCAAGGAGCAAGGAGCAAGGAGCAAGGAGTGGAAAAGCGGTGCCGGTCGGTGCCGACCCCCGACCCCGCCGGAGCAGTGCCGGGATCAGGAGCACCTGAGGTGCGGTGAAGATGACAATAGACTGTCATTGCGTCAGCATGCTGTCAAGAGTCGAGCCAGGCGCGGAGCCGCCGGCTCCCGGGCGGCAGACAGACTGCCGAGGACGGCCCCCCACCCCCATACAGTCCGCCGATATCCCTTCCCACCTGCGCACTTCTAGCGTGAACGCATGACCCCTCATGTCACCGGCGCGACCGTGAAGGCCGCCGACCGCGCTCACGTCTTCCACTCGTGGTCCGCCCAGGCCCTGATCGACCCGCTCGCCGTCGCCGGTGCCGAGGGTTCGTACTTCTGGGACTACGACGGGAACCGCTTCCTCGACTTCGCCTCCCAGCTCGTCAACACCAACATCGGCCACCAGCACCCCAAGGTGGTCGCGGCGGTGCAGGAGCAGGCCGGCCGGCTCTGCACCCTCGCGCCCGGGTTCGCCGTGGACGTCCGCTCCGAGGCCGCACGCCTCATCGCCGAGCGCACCCCCGGGGACCTCGACAAGATCTTCTTCACCAACGGCGGCGCCGAGGCCGTGGAGAACGCCGTACGGATGGCCCGGCTGCACACCGGTCGCCAGAAGGTGCTCTCCACGTACCGCTCGTACCACGGCGCCACCGCCGCGGCGATCAACCTGACCGGCGACCCGCGCCGTTGGCCCTCGGACACCGCCTCGGCCGGTGTCGTCCACTTCTGGGGCCCGTTCCTCTACCGCTCGCCCTTCCACTCCACCACCGAGGCCGAGGAGTGCGAGCGCGCGCTCGCCCACCTCGCGGACACCCTCGCCTTCGAGGGCCCGCAGACCGTCGCTGCGATCATCCTGGAGTCGGTGCCCGGTACCGCCGGGATCATGACCCCGCCCGCCGGCTACCTGGCCGGCGTGCGCGAACTCTGCGACCGGCACGGGATCGTCTTCATCCTGGACGAGGTGATGTCGGGCTTCGGTCGGACCGGCAAGTGGTTCGCCGCCGATCACTGGGACGTCACCCCGGACCTGATCACCTTCGCCAAGGGGGTCAACAGCGGATATGTCCCGCTCGGCGGTGTCGCCATCTCCGCGGCCATCGCCGAGACGTTCGCCACACGCCCCTACCCGGGCGGCCTGACCTACTCCGGACACCCCCTGGCCTGCGCCGCGGCCGTCGCGACGATCAACACCATGGAGGAGGAGGGCATCGTCGAGCACGCCGCCCACCTCGGGGAGAACGTGATCGGCCCGGCGCTCGCCGAGATCGCCGAGCGGCACCCGTCGGTCGGCGAGGTCCGGGGTCTGGGAACCTTCTGGGCGCTGGAACTCGTACGGGACAAGGCGACGCGCGAGCCGCTCGTCCCCTACAACGCGGCGGGCGCGGCCAACGCACCGATGGCCGAATTCGCGGCGGCCTGCAAGGCGTCCGGGCTGTGGCCGTTCGTCAACATGAACCGGACGCACGTCGTCCCGCCGTGCACGATCACGGAGGCCGAGGCCAAGGAGGGGCTGGCGCTCCTAGACGACGCGCTGACGGTCGCGGACCGGCACACGGTCGGTTCCTGAGCGTCCGGATAACGGGCGGTATATCCGCATACCGGCCGCGTGCCGACCATGTCGCGTCGGCACGCGGCTCCTTACCGACGCGTAAACCGTTCGGTTTCGGCCGCGCTGCCTGGCCTAAGGTGTCCGAAGATCTATGGAGGAGACGGACCCCTATGCCAGGCAGCGGAGGTGTTACCCGCAACACCCTTCGGCAACAGATCGCGGACGCGCTCCGTGACGAGGTGCTCGCGGGGCGTCTTCCGCCGGGTACCGAGTTCACGGTCAAGCAGATCGCCGAGCAGTACGAGGTGTCGGCGACGCCGGTGCGCGAGGCCCTCGTGGACCTCGCCGCGCAAGGGCTGTTGGAGTCCGCCACGCACCGGGGGTTCCGCGTCCGCGTCTACTCCGTCGACGACTTCGTCGGCATGATCGAAGCGCGGACGCTGATCCTGGACGGCATCTTCCGCCGGCTCGTCGAGCGCGGCACCGCACCCGGCGCGTGCGAGATGTTGGTGTCGGTGCGCCGCCGGGCCGAGGAGGCGCGCAAGGCCGCGCGGAGCGGCTCGCTCGAAGTGCTGATCGGCTACGACCTGCGGTTCTGGCGGGAGCTGAGCGGGCTGGTCGGGAACACGTACATATCCGACTTCCTGCACCGCATCAGGGTGCAGTGCTGGGTCTTCTCCGTGCCCTACCTCCAGGGGGCGCCGGAACTGCGGACGGCGCTCTGGGACGGGCACAACGAGCTGGTCGAGGCCGTGACGCTGGCCGACGCCGACGAGGTGCGGCGCATCGTGCGCGCCTACAACCAGCACGGGTTGGACTGGGCCGCCGGGCTCTGAGCCCCCGCGTCAAGGCGCCGTACCGCCGGCCGGGCCCCGGCCCCGCCCCGCCGGTGGGCACCGCTCACCCCGGGTCCTTGCGCACCCCTTCGCGGAGCGTGTCCGGCGCACTACGCTGGCGGGATCAGTGGCAGTCGACACGACTGATCCGACCGATCGGAGCCCGCGTGGCCTGTGACCTGTGGCTGGTCCCCCTCGTCGATGTGCTGTGCCACAGCCCCGACAATCCCTTCGCGGAAGAAATCGCCTCGTACGACAAGGCGTTGGGCGAGGCGGGTCTGCCGTCCGTCCCCGTGTTCGCGTACATGCCGGGCCTCAGCGGGGACGTGGCCCCCGTGGCCGGTTTCGACTACGACGCGCTGCACTTCCTGCGGCGTGCCTACCTGCTGCAGATCTGCGGTCTGCCGGTGACGCCGGTGGACGAACTGGGCGGGGACTACGAGCAGCTGCTGGAGATGTTCGAGCCCACGGCGCAGCAGTCCCACCTGGTGTGGCACTACGACCACGCCGGGGCCTACGTGCCGGTGGACTTCGCGGCTCCGCTGGCCAACGAGGAGCTGTTGGCCGGGGGCGGACCGCTGGGCTCGGCGCAGGGGCTGCTGCGGGAGCTGGCCGTCGTGGCCCCGGCGATCGGGATCGACCCGGGGAACCCGCCCGCCGCGCCGGCGCCGCCGGGGCGGCCGACGTCGCTGGAGGAGTCGGCGGGGCCGATCCCGTACGACGAGAGCCCCTTCGCCCGGGAGCGGCACGTGTGGCTCGGGCTGCACGCGGCGGCCACGCGCAGCCTCGGACAGGGATCGATGATCATCTTCAGCTGAGCCGGGCGACCGGCCGGCACCCGACCGCGGGGCGGTGCGGGGCGCACCGCCCCGCACTCCCTCCGTCCGGGCCTATGCGCCCCCGGACCTCACCGCGGCTGCTCCGGAGGACGCTGGCGCGGCATGTTCGGTCGGGTGCCCGGGGGCAGGGGGAAACGGGCCGGCGGGACGCCGGGGTCGGGGCGGCCGACGGAGCCGCCCAGGGACTGCATCACCAGCGGGGCCGGGCCCGCGCGGAACTCGACCATCCAGTCCGCCGTCTCCGAGCGCACGAGCTCCGTCACGTCCTCCGAGAAGCGCCGCAGCACCGTCAGGCAGCGCTCGGCGGCCTCGCTCGCGGTGCCCTCGGTCGGGCCCAGCACCTCGCGGACGTTCTCGGAGGCCCAGTCGAACTGGAGCGTCTGGAGGCGCCGCTGCACGGCCTGCGCGGTCGCCACGTCCCGCATCCACCCCGAGGTGAGCCCGAAGAACCGGTCGCAGGCCAGGCAGGCGGCGGCGAACAGCAGGCACAGGTACCCGTACGCGGACGCGCCCGGCGCCGAGCCCGTCAGCTCCAGCAGGGGCATCGCGGCGCCCGTGACGGCGCCCGCGGCCGCGCCCACCCGCAGGGCTCGCGCCCCGCGGCGCTTCCACGCCCGGTCGGACAGGTACCACTCGGCGGTGCGCAGCGCGTCCGCCTCGACCCGCCGGTAGAGCTCGTCGAGCCGCTCGGCGGGTTCGCCCCAGTCCCCGAGCGGGAACGGCCGGCCGGTCAGGTCGCCGTCGCCGTCCTCTGCGGGATCCCGGGGTGGCCCCTCGGGCTGCATCTCCGGCTGACTCACCCGGCACTCCCTCTGCCTGCGCTGACGTGTGGTGGTGCGCGTGTGCGTAATGGTGCGCATGCTCTTCCTACCTTCGAATGACGCGCGATGGACGACGAATCCCCGGTTTTCCGCCCGCACGGAGGGCCCCAGCAGGGACGCGCACGCCGTATCTCTCACTCGAAAGAGTTGGTCCTCCCGGCGTAGGGCGCGCCGCGCGGGGACCACGTAGGCTCGGATTGACCAAGCGTTCCGAAGGAGTGAGTGCCCTGTGATTCCCGGTGGTGGCCAGCCCGACATGCAGCAGCTGCTCCAGCAGGCCCAGAAGATGCAGCAGGACCTCGCCGCGGCTCAGGAAGAGCTGGCCGGTGCGGAGGTCGAGGGCCAGTCCGGCGGCGGGCTGGTGAAGGCGACCGTCACCGGTTCCGGTGAACTGCTCGCACTGGTGATCGATCCGAAGGCCGTTGATCCGGAGGACACCGAAACCCTTGCCGACCTGGTGGTCGCCGCGGTTCAGGCGGCCAACGAGAACGCCCGGGCGCTCCAGGAGCAGCGGATGGGTCCGCTCGCCCAGATGCTCGGCGGCGGCAGCGGCATTCCCGGCCTGCCGTTCTAGCGCCGGGGCGCCACCGGCGGCACGCCGCACGAGCGACGCGGCCGCCCGACCGCCCCGACGCGACACCGACCGACCCGACACCCGCGAACCCGATACCGACCGAGAGAAGGCAGTCCGTTGTACGAAGGCGTGGTCCAGGACCTGATCGACGAACTGGGCAGGCTGCCCGGCGTCGGGCCCAAGAGCGCGCAGCGGATCGCCTTCCACGTCCTGCAGGCCGAGCCGACCGACATCCGCCGCCTCGCGCACGCGCTGCTGGAGGCCAAGGACAAGGTCCGCTTCTGCGCGGTCTGCGGGAACGTGGCGCAGGAGGAGCGGTGCGGCATCTGCCGCGACCCGCGCCGCGACACCACGGTCATCTGCGTGGTCGAGGAGTCGAAGGACGTCGTCGCGATCGAGCGGACGCGTGAGTTCCGGGGCAAGTACCACGTCCTCGGCGGCGCGATCAGCCCGATCGAGGGCGTCGGCCCGGACGACCTGCGGATCCGGGAGCTGCTGACGCGCCTGGCGGACGGTACGGTCACCGAGCTGATCCTGGCGACCGACCCGAACCTGGAGGGCGAGGCGACCGCCACCTACCTCGCCCGCATGATCAAACCCATGGGCCTCAAGGTCACCCGCCTGGCCAGCGGGCTCCCCGTAGGGGGAGATCTGGAGTACGCGGACGAGGTCACGCTCGGGCGGGCCTTTGAAGGAAGGCGACTTCTCGATGTCTGACGCAACGCTGCACGCCCTCGGCCAGGATCCGGACGACTTCGCCGCCTCGATCGCGGACCAGATCGAGTCGTTCATCGTCGCGGTCACCATGGTGGCCAAGGGCGAGGACCCGGACAGTGCCGTGCCCTTCCTCCTCCTGGAGGTGTCCCAGCTGCTGCTGGCGGGCGGCCGGCTGGGCGCGTACCAGGACGTCCTGCCCGAAGAGCGCTACGAGCCCGACCTGGGCCCGGAGCCGGACGTGGACGACCTGCGCGAGCGGTTCGCGATCATGCTGGAGCCGGTCGACGTCTACTCCGAGGTGTTCGACCCGTACGAGCCGCGCAAGGCCCCCGTCCCGCACCGCATCTCCGACGACCTGGCCGATGTGGTCGCCGACCTGCGGCACGGCCTCATCCACCACCAGGCCGGCCGGATCACCGAGGCGCTGTGGTGGTGGCAGTTCTCGTACTTCACCAACTGGGGTCCGACGGCCTCGGCCACGCTGCGCGCCCTCCAGTCGCTGATCGCGCACGTCCGCCTCGACCAGCCGCTGGCGGCCCTGGACGGGCTGGACACGGACGAGGACATCACCGAGGACGATCTGGCGGAGCAGGCCGGGCGGGTCATGGCGGAGGAACTGGGCGGGCTGGGCCGTACGTGAGGGGCCGCGAGGCGGCCCTGGCGGAGCCCGCGGGCGCAACCGGTCCACTGATCCTTTCGTCTCATGATGTGGCACGAGGCGGTCGTATCGCGGCCGCTCGTTAGACTGCATCCGGAAAATGAGACGAACCGAGCGAGGAGCGCACGTGGGCCTTGTCGTGCAGAAGTACGGAGGCTCCTCCGTAGCCGATGCCGAGGGCATCAAGCGCGTCGCCAAGCGGATCGTGGATGCCAAGAAGAACGGCCACCAGGTGGTCGTCGTGGTTTCCGCGATGGGCGACACTACGGACGAGCTGATCGATCTCGCCGAGCAGGTATCCCCGATGCCTGCCGGGCGTGAGTTCGACATGCTGCTGACCGCCGGAGAGCGGATCTCCATGGCCCTGTTGGCCATGGCGATCAAAAATCTGGGCCACGAGGCCCAGTCGTTCACCGGCAGCCAGGCGGGCGTGATCACCGACTCGGTGCACAACAAAGCGCGCATCATCGATGTGACGCCGGGCCGCATCCGCACCGCGCTGGACGAGGGCAACATCGCCATCGTTGCCGGCTTCCAGGGCGTGTCCGCGGACTCGAAGGACATCACCACCCTCGGCCGCGGCGGCTCGGACACCACGGCCGTGGCGCTGGCCGCGGCGCTGGACGCCGAGGTCTGCGAGATCTACACCGACGTCGACGGCGTCTTCACCGCGGACCCCCGCGTCGTGAAGAAGGCCAAGAAGCTCGACTGGATCTCCTCCGAGGACATGCTGGAGCTCGCGGCCTCCGGTTCCAAGGTGCTGCTGCACCGCTGCGTCGAGTACGCGCGCCGCTACAACATCCCGATCCACGTCCGCTCGTCCTTCTCGGGACTGCCGGGCACCTGGGTCAGCAACGAGAATCCGCAAGGGGACGCGCAGGTGGAGCACGCCATCATCTCCGGAGTCGCGCACGACGTCTCCGAAGCCAAGATCACCGTCGTCGGGGTCCCGGACAAGCCGGGCGAGGCCGCGGCGATCTTCCGCGCCATCGCGGACGCCGAGATCAACATCGACATGATCGTGCAGAACGTCTCGGCGGCCTCCACGGGCCTCACGGACATCTCCTTCACCCTCCCCAAGGCCGAGGGCCACAAGGCCATCGACGCCCTGGAGAAGGCGAAGGGCCAGATCGGCTTCGACTCCCTGCGCTACGACGACCAGATCGGCAAGATCTCGCTGGTCGGCGCCGGGATGAAGACGAACCCGGGCGTCACCGCCTC
This sequence comes from Streptomyces sp. NPDC057939, assembly GCF_042887545.1. Lineage (NCBI taxonomy): Bacteria > Bacillati > Actinomycetota > Actinomycetes > Kitasatosporales > Streptomycetaceae > Streptomyces > Streptomyces sp. NPDC057939. The sequence goes on along the minus strand of NZ_JBHVPG010000001.1, from coordinate 73,841 downwards.
GTTCTTCCAGGCGCTGTCCGACGCGGGCGTCAACATCGAGCTGATCTCGACCTCCGAGATCCGCATCTCCGTCGTGACCCGCCAGGACGACGTGAACGACGCCGTCCGCGCCGTGCACACGGCGTTCGGACTCGACTCCGACAGCGACGAGGCCGTCGTCTACGGAGGCACCGGACGATGAACCTGCCCCGGTCCTCCGGCCCGGCGCTCGCCGTGGTCGGGGCGACCGGAGCGGTCGGTTCGGTCCTGCTCCGGATCCTGTCCCAACGGGCGGACATCTGGGGCGGGATACGCCTGATCGCCTCCTCGCGCTCGGCCGGCCGCGTGCTGACCGTGCGCGGCGAGGAGACCGAGGTGATCGCCCTCACCGAGGACGCCTTCGACGGCCTCGGAGTGGGCGACGTCGTGCTCTTCCTGACCCCGGACGAGGTCTCGGCGCGCTGGGCCCCCGTGGTGACCGCCCGCGGCGCCGTCGTGGTGGACCGCTCCGGCGCCTTCCGGGACGACCCCGAGGTGCCCCTGGTGGTGCCCGAGGTGAACGGCCACGCCGTACGGATCCGGCCGCGCGGCATCGTCGCCGGCCCCGACTGCGTCACCGCCGCGATGATCGCCGCGCTGGGCGCGCTGCACGCCGAGTACGCGTTGACCGACCTGGCCGTCTCCTCCTACCAGGCAGCCGGCGCGGCCGGCCGGGCCGGCTCCGAGGCCCTGCGCCGCCAGCTGTCGCTCGTCGCCGGAACCTCCCTGGGCGAGCAGCCCGGGGACGTCCGTCGGGCCGTCGGCGAGGACACCGGTCCGTTCGCCGCGCCGCTCGCGCTGAACGTCGTCCCCTGGTCGGGGGAGTTGTGCGAGGACGGCTGGTCCTCGCACGAGTTGGCCGTACGGGCGGAGACCCGGCGGATCCTCGAACTGGACGCGCTGCCGGTCGCCGTGACCTGCGTACAGGTTCCCGTCGTCACCGGCCATTCCCTCACCGTGCGGGCCCGGTTCGAGCGGGAGGTCGACGCGGTGCACGCCCGGGAGATCCTGGAGGCCGCGCCCGGGGTGGTCCTCGTCGACGACCCGGCCGCGGGGGAGTTCCCGACGCCGGCGGACGCCGCCGGGACGGATCCGGCCTGGGTGGGACGGGTCCGCCGCTCGCTCGACGACACCCGCTCCCTCGAGTTCTTCGTGTGCGCCGACAACCTGCGCAAGGGCGCCGCCCTGAATGCCGCTCAGATCTCGGAACTCATCGCGGGTGAATTCGCGTAAATCGCTTTGTAGGATCGGTGGCGATCCCTTGATCAAGGTGATGGCCCGACTGCCGCCTGGACAAACGGGGCAACCGGGAAGAGCGGGTACGCATGAGGGCAACGAGAAAAACGCAAAGGACTCTGCCTCGCGCGTACAACCCTGACGGAGGGATACGTGTCCAAAGGGCGTGGCAGAGGCATTGCTCGACTTCGCCGTCGTACCCGCACGCACCGGAATCGTCCCGTCGCGGCGACGCGCCGGCACACCCGGCGGCTTCCCCGTGATCGTTCCCGTACCGCCGGCCGGCGCCCCGCCCGCCACGCCCTCCGCCCTGCCGACCCCGGGCGGCCGCGTGCCCTCGCCCCGCGATAGCGCGGGTGCGGTCGGCACGCCCGCGGACACGACGGCGACCGGGGCACCCGGCACCGGGGAGTCCGCCACCGGGACGTCGGCCGCCGAACAGGCCGCCGCCGAGAAGCCCGTCGTCGCGGGGACCACAGTCGATCACCTCACCGAGACCTACCGGGCCCACTACCGGTCGCTCCTCGGCCTGGCCGCGCTGCTCCTCGACGACACCGCCTCCTGCGAGGACGTCGTCCAGGAGGCCTTCATCCGCGTCCACTCGGCCCGCAACAGGGTCCGGGACCGGGACAAGACCCTGGCCTACCTGCGCCAGACCGTCGTGAACCTCTCGCGCTCCGCGCTGCGCCGCCGCATCCTCGGCCTGAAGCTCCTCTCGAAGCCGATGCCGGACATGGCGAGCGCGGAGGAGGGCGCCTACGACCAGCTCGAACGCGACGACCTGATCAAGTCGATGCGGGGACTCCAGCGCCGACAGCGCGAGGTGTTGGTGCTGCGCTACTTCGCGGACATGACGGAGGTCCAGGTCGCCGAGACGCTCGGCATATCGCTCGGCTCGGTCAAGGCGTACGGTTCGCGGGGCATTGCCGCGCTGAGGGTGGCGATGGAGGCTGCGCAGTCATGACGGACGACCACAAGAATCCGACCGACCCGGCGGGAACCGCCGGGCACGACGGTGACGAACAGGCCCTACGGAGCCTGCTGACCGGGGCCGTCCAGGGCCTGGAGCCCTCCGAGGGCGCGCTGGAGCGGCTGCGCCAGGCGGTGCCCGCCCGCCGGGCCCGCAAACGCCAGGCCGTCGTCGGGGCGGCAGCGGCCGTACTGCTGGCCGCCACCGCGGTTCCGGCGGCCCTGCACCTGGGCGGGGGGCAGGGAACCACCACGGACCACTCGGCGATGGCCGGGCACGGTCAGGCACAGGGCGGGAAGACCGAGGATCCCGGGGAGCCCCGCCACAACGGGGCCGGGGCCGGCAACCAGCCGAGGCCGACCCGGTCCACCGGCCCGACGCCGCAGGACGGCACGGGCGAATCGCCATCGCCGCAGGCCGACGGAACCGCGTCCGGCGGCGTTACGGCCGGCCCGTCCGGCACCGCCACCGCGGGCGCGGCGACCGGCTCCGGCCCGGGGATCGAGCGGACGCCCCCGGTGGCGGCCCCCGGAACGGTCCCGGCCTGCACCTCGGAGCAGTTGGGCGTGCGCGGCAGCGCCCGCGCTCCCGAGAGCGACGGCAAGGTGTACGGCAGCTTCAAGGTCACCAACGTGTCGGCGCGCGGCTGCACCGTCACCGGCCCGGACCGGGTGACGGCCACGTCACTGGCGACGACCCCGCCCGCGCAGGGCCCCGCGGTGACGGTGACGGGCCACCGGGAGGGGGATCCCGCGAGCGGGCTGCTGCCGGCCCCGTCGACCGAGACGCCCCAGCTGGTGCTCGACCCGAACAGTGCCTACGAGGTGCGCTTCGCCTGGGTGCCGACGGCCGAGTCCTGTCCCGCGTCGACGCCGAACCCCTCGGGGAAGCCCGTCGAGCAGGGCGGTCCGGCGCAGGGTCCGGCCGGTTCGGCGGATCCCGCGGCCGCGAGCGGGGCGGGCGCGAGCCCGGCCGCGGCGGCGGACCCGCTCAGCGGTTCCACGGCGCCGGACCCGGCCGGCGTGGAGGTGTCCCACACGCCCAGCACGCCGCTGGCGGGTGCTCCGGTCACGCACACCACGATCCCGGCGGCCTGCGGCGGAACGGTCTACCGGACGGGCATCATCGCGCCGGCGGCGCCGTAGCGGAGGACGCGTCCGGGACGTCGGGTACCTCGGCGACGTCCCGGACGGGTTCACCGGTCGTGGCCCGCGCGGAGGCGGCGACCGGGGCGGCCGGCAGCAGTCCGGCCTCGGCGTCGCGCAAGGTCTCCACCTCGCGGCGGTACAGCCGGAACCACATGAAGATGACGAAGGCGACGAAGACGAACCACTCGCCGGTGTAGCCGAGGTTCTGGAATGCCTTCAGGTCGAGGCCGGTGTTGTTCGGGGCCTTCGCGGGGACCGGGGTCATCCCGTCGACGGGGGTCTGCACCGTCAGCCAGGCGTCGTACAGGGGATCGTGCACCAGGTTGACCAGCGTGGCCGACCCGATCACCCCGAGCTGCCCCTCCGGCAGGCCGCCCTGGGAGTGGACGCCCTTGGTCCCGGAGTTCTCCGAGGACTGCAGGGCTCCGCTGACCTCGACCCGCCCGGTCGGCGGGGCCGGGGCCTTCGCCGCGTCCGCCGGTCCCGGCAGCCAACCCCGTACGACGGGGACGGTCCTGCCCGAGTCGGTGCGCAGCAGGGTCAGCACGTAGAAGCCCTGCTCGCCGTCGAGCCGGCGCTCGGGGACGAGCAGCTGGCGCCCGTACTCCCCGGCGGTGGAGGCGAGCCGTCCGGAGGTCTCCGTGGTCACCGGCAGCAGCGAGTCCAGCGGGGCCGCCGCCAGGTCGGCGGGCCGCTCCGCGGTCGCCTCCCGGTGGCTGCCGACGCGATCCTCGAAACGGCCGAGCTGCCAGGACCCCATGAACAGGCAGAAGGGGATGGCGAGAACGACGAAGACGTTGATCCCCCACCAACGCGGGGTCAGGAGAAACCGGTGCACCCCACCACCGTACGGGGGGTACGGGGCGGGCCCGCCTCCGGGGCTCGGCCCGCAACCCGTCCCCGCCGGCCGGGGGCGGCCGGGGCGGGGCGGGTGCGGCGGGGCCCGAAGGGGTCCGGTGTCAGCGCTTCAGGTGCTTGAGGGCGAATTCGAGGTCCATGCGGACCTGCTTGATGCGTTCCTCGACGACCAGCGAGCCGTGTCCGGCGTCGTAGCGGTACACCTCGTGGACCGCGCCGCGGGCGGCGAGGCGGTCGACGTAGTTGTCGATCTGACGGATCGGGCAGCGCGGGTCGTTGACCCCGGCGGCGATGTGCACGGGCGCGGTGACGGCGTCGACGTACGTCAGCGGCGAGGAGGCCTCGAAGCGTTCGGGTACCTCCTCCGGGGTTCCGCCGAACAGCGTGCGGTCCAGGGACTTCAGGGCCTCCATCTCGTCGTGGTACGCCGTGACGTAGTCCGCGACGGGGACGCCGGCCAGGCCCACGGCCCAGGCGTCGGGCTGGGTGCCGAGGCCGAGCAGGGTTAGGTAGCCGCCCCAGGACCCCCCGGACAGGACGAGGCGGTCCGGGTCGGCGAGGCCGGAGGCCACGGCCCACTCCCGGACGGCCGCGACGTCCTCCAGCTCGATCAGGCCGACGCGGTGTTTGAGGGCGTCGGTCCACTCCCGGCCGTAGCCGGTGGAGCCGCGGTAGTTGACCCGGACCACGGCGAAGCCGTGGTCCAGCCAGGCGGCCGGAGTGGCGAGGAAGGAGTCGCTGTCGTGCCAGGTGGGCCCGCCGTGGATCTCGAAGATGGTCGGGAAGGGGCCCTCGCCGTGGCCCGTCGGGCGCTGGGCCAGGGCGTGGATGCGACCGCCGGGGCCGTCCACCCACACGTCCTCCACCGGCACCGAGCCCGGCGGCCGGAAACCGGGCGGGTCGAGCACGACGACACCGGCGGTGGAGCGGACGGAGGCCGGTTCGGCCGCCGAGGACCACTGGTACTCGACGGTGCCGTCCGGGCGGGCCGTCGCGCCCGACACCGACCCCGGGGGCGTGTCCACCCGTACGAGTTCCCGCGCGGCCAGGTCGTAGCGCCACAGCTCGCTGCGCGCCTCGAAGCTGTGCGCGATCAGCAGGGCGGAACCGTCCGGGTACCACTCGGCGCTGACGTCCCCGGGCAGCTCGATCGCCAGGTCCTCCTCGGCGCCGGTGCCGACGTCCCAGACCATCGGCTCCCAACGGCCGCGCCGCTGGTGGCCGACGAGGAGGCGGGTGTCCCCGGCGACGGGCGCGAAGCCGAGCACCTCCAGGCCGAGCTCCTCCGTGCAGCCGCGGGAGTCGTCGAGCTCGGCGACGGTGGACCCGTCGAGGGTGACGACGCGCAGCGCCGAGTGCATGGCGTCGCCGTGTTCGGTGTGCTCGATGGCGAGGAGGGTGCCGTCACGGGAGAGGTCGCCGACACCGGCGGACTCGCGGTGCCGGTAGACGACGGTGGGGGCGCTGCCGTCCGGCCGGACGACGTGGATGGTCGATCCGTCCTCGTCCGTGGACCGGCCGACGACGGCCGTGCCGTCCCGGCCGATGGCCAGGCCCGCCGAGTAGGAGGGCTCCAGGCCGGGGGTGGCGGGTTCGTCGGCGCCGCCGGCGAAGGGCTGGCGTACCCACGTGCCGAACTCGTCGCCGTCGGTGTCGGAGAACCACCAGATCCACTCGCCGTCGGGGGAGAGGGTTCCGTCGGTGGTGCCGTTGGGGCGGTCGGTGGCCTGGCGCTGGGTGCCGGTGGCGCGGTCCCAGGCGTAGAGCTCGTAGGTGCCGGTCGCGTTGGAGACGAAGAGCGAGCGGTCCGGGGCGTCCTCGGCCCATTCGGGCAGGCCTACGCGCGGAGCCCGGAAGCGCTTCTCCCAGTCGGGCATCTCTCGCGTCTCGGGGGTGTCGCCGGGGGTCACATCGCTGTCGCTGGTCATGCCCTCCATTCTTGCCGTACCGGCGTCGCTGACGCGTCGAGATGCCGACTGCGCCGAACGGGCGCATGGTGGTGGGCGTACGCCGATCGCTGACGAGAGGGTGTTGATCATGGCGAAGAAGGCGCGCGGCGGTCACCACGGCCACCAGGATTCCGAGCGTGCGATGGCGAAGAACACCGCGGCCGAGGCGCGTGCCAAGGCCGCGGTCAGGGACGTTCAGTCGGTCGCCGCCAAGACGAGGGGCATGCAGCAGAAGGCCCAGGTGAAGCGCGGCTGAACCGGCCGGCGCCCCCGAGTCCCCGTACGGTCACGGCCCGCTGTTTCACGTGAAACAGCGGGCGCGCGTGCGCCGCTCCCCGGGCGGCGACCTGCCGGGCACACGCGGCGTTTCACGTGAAACGAGGACCCGCGTCCGTACGCTGGCCGCATGCGGATGATCGTCCGGGGTGCCCGGCTGCTCGACACACCAGCGCACGCCCTCTCCGACGTGGAGGTCGGCGAGGACGGCCGGATCGCACGCGTGGTCCCGCACGACGACCAGAAGGAACCTCCGGCGACCGGGATGCTGATCGAGGCCCACGGCGACCTCCTCACCGCCCCCTTCGTCGAGCCCCACATCCACCTGGACACGGCCCTCACGGCCGGGCAGCCCCGCCCCAACGCCTCCGGCACGCTCTGGGAGGGCATCGCCTGCTGGAGCGAACGCAAGCGGACGCTGACCCGTGAGGACGTCATCGACCGGGCGACCGAGGTCCTGCGCTGGCAGGCGGCCAACGGGGTGCTGCACGTCCGCACCCACTGCGACGTCACCGACCCCTCCCTCACCGCGCTCGACGCCCTGCTGGAGGTCCGTGACCGGGTGCGGGACGTGATGACGCTTCAGATCGTCGCCTTCCCCCAGGAGGGCATCGAGTCCTTCCCCGACGGCGCGGCGCTGCTGCGCGAGGCCGTGGCCCGCGGGGCGGACGTCGTCGGAGCCATCCCGCACTTCGAGGACACCCGTGAGGACGGGATCGCCTCGCTGGGGAAGGCCTTCGCGCTGGCCGAGGAACACGGGCTGCGCGTCGACGCCCACTGCGACGAGATCGACGACGAACAGTCCCGCTTCGTGGAAACCCTGGCCACCCTGGCCCTGCGGACGGGCCTGCGCGACCGCGCGACCGCCTCGCACACGACGGCCATGGGTTCCTACAACGGCGCCTACGCGTTCAAGCTCCAGCGGCTGCTGTCCCGCTCGGGCATCAACCTCGTCTCCAACCCCTTCGCGAACCTCAACCTCCAGGGCCGGTTCGACGCCTATCCCAAGCGGCGCGGCCTCACCCAGGTCAAGGAGATGCTGGCGGCGGGGGTCAACGTGGCCTTCGGCCACGACGACGTGATGGACCCCTGGAACGCGCTGGGCACGGCCAACCCGCTCCAGACCGCCCTCGTCGGGGTGTACGCCGCCCAGCTCACCGGAGCGGACGAGATCCCCCTCGCCTTCTCGATGGTGACGGACCGCGCGGCCCGGGTGCTGGGCCTCGACGCCTCCGAGTACGGGATCCACGAGGGCGCCCCGGCGTCCTTCGTACTGCTGCCCGCCCCCACCCCGCAGGAGGCGATCCGCCGGCAGGTCCGCCCCCGGTACGTGGTCGCCCGGGGCGGCGTCCTCGCACGGACGCCCGCGCAACCGACCCTGCTGGACTGGCCGGGCGAGGCCCCCTCGGAAGTGGACTTCACCCGCGGAACCTAAGGTGCGGCCATGACACGGACCCTGTACGAACTCGACTCCCGCGCGGCCCGTTCCGCCTTCGAGACCGCCTCGGAGTACGCCGACGCGGCCCTCCTCAACCACTCCGTCCGCTCCTACGCCTTCGCCGCCGAGTACGCGCGCGAACGGGGGATCGCGTACGACGAGGAACTCCTCTACGTCAGCGCCCTGCTGCACGACCTGGGCCTGACCGCGCCGTTCGACAGCCACACCCTGCCCTTCGAGGAGGCCGGCGGGCACGTGGCCCGGGTGTTCACGGCGGGGCTGGGCTGGGCGCCCGCCCGCCGGGCCCGCGCGCAGGAGGTGATCGTCCTGCACATGCGGGACGACGTAGGCGCCGCCGAGGACGCGGAGAGCCACCTCCTCCAGGTGGGTACGAGCGCGGACGTCTCGGGGCTGCGCGTCACGGAGTTCGACCCGTCGTTCACCGCCGCACTGCTGGCCGCCCACCCGCGGCTGGGCTTCGGCGCGGCCTTCCTCGCGCTCGTCGAGGACCAGGCGGCGCGCAAGCCGGCGTGCGCGGCCGCCGCCTACGTCGCGGGCGGAGCCGCGGCCCGCATCGGGGCGAACCCGCTGGACCACTGAACGACGAAGGCCCAGGTCGACGACCCGGGCCTTCAACCCGTCCCCCCGGGATCCTCCCGAGAGGGCGAGCAGAAACAAGGAGAGCCGGTGCAGGTTTCCCTGCACCGGCTCTCACCTGGTACTTCAGCGTCGGGGTGGCGGGATTTGAACCCACGACCTCTTCGTCCCGAACGAAGCGCGCTGCCAAGCTGCGCTACACCCCGATCGTCGCTTTGGCGTCTTGCTGCCGTGGCGACATCGATTACTTTAGCGGACCCTCGCCCGGAGACGAAATCCGGTTTTCACGGGGCGCCGCCGGGGCGGCGCGGCCCGGTCGTCAGGCCTTCGGGGTCAGTGTCAGGAGGGTCGCTTCCGGCGGGCAGGCGAAGCGGACCGGGGTGTAGCGGTTGGTGCCGCAGCCCGCCGAGACGTGGAGGTACGAGCGGTGGCCGCCGGCCTCGTGCGTCGAGAGGCCCTTCACCCGCTTCGTGTCCAGGTCGCAGTTGGTGACCAGGGCCCCGTAGAAGGGGATGCACAACTGCCCGCCGTGCGTGTGCCCGGCGAGGATCAGGGGGTACCGGTCGGCGGTGAACGCTTCGAGGACCCGCAGGTACGGGGCGTGCACGACGGCCATCGAGAAGTCGGCGTCCGCCTCCGGACCGCCCGCGACCCGCTCGTAGCGGTCCCTCTTGATGTGCGGGTCGTCGAGGCCGGTGAAGGCGAGCTCCAGCCCTTCCAGCTTCAGCCGGGCCCGGGTGTTGGTGAGGTCGAGCCAGCCCGCCGCGTCGAAGGCGTCCCGCATGCCCTCCCACGGGTTGTGGACGGCGCCGACGACCGGCTTGTTGCCGTTCAGCCCGTGCCGGCCCTGGGTCTTCTCGATCAGGTACCGCCCGGGGTTGCGCAGCCGGGGCCCGTAGTAGTCGTTCGACCCGAAGACGTACACGCCCGGGAAGTCCATCAGCGGGCCCAGCGCGTCGAGCACCTCCGGCACGCCCTCCGTGTCGGAGAGGTTGTCGCCGGTGTTCACGACGAAGTCGGGGCGCAGTCCGGCCAGGGACTGCAGCCAGGCCCGCTTCTTGCGCTGCCCGCCGACCATGTGGATGTCGGAGACCTGGAGCACGCGCAACGGGCGCATCCCTTGCGGGAGCACGGGCACGGTGACCCGGCGCAGGCGGAAGGAACGGGCCTCGAATCCGGCGGCATAGGCCACTCCCGCGGCCCCCACCGCCGCGATCGAGGCAGTGACTTTCAGGGGGACTCCGTAACGCGCGCGCATGCCCCCTATGGTCGCAGACGCGGAAAACCGGCGGGCGCCACCGCCCCCACACCTGGCAGACTCATGGGCATGACCACGCTCAAGGCCAAGCTCCAGGAAGACCTCACCAACGCCATCAGGGCACGCGACGAGCTCGCTTCGTCGACGCTGCGCCTGACCCTTTCCGCCATCACCAACCAGGAGGTCGCGGGCAAGGAAGCGCGCGTGCTCTCCGACGACGAAGTCCTCAAGGTGATCGCGAAGGAGGCGAAGAAGCGCCGCGAGGCCGCGGAGGCCTTCGCCCAGGGCGGCCGCGCCGAGCAAGCCGCGCGGGAGACCCTGGAGGGTGAGTTCCTCGATGCCTACCTGCCCAAGCAGCTGAGCGACGACGAGCTCGTCGCCATCGTGACGCAGGCGGTCGAGGAGGCCAGGGCGGCGGGTGCCGAGGGGCCGCGGGCCATGGGCGCCGTCATGAAGATCGTGAACCCGAAGGTGGCGGGCCTGGCGGAGGGCGGCCGGGTCGCCGCCGTCGTCAAGCGTCAGCTTTCCTGACCGCGGGGACCGCGCAGCCCGCGGGGACCGCGCAGGACCGCGCAGGACGGTAGGAAGAAGGGGAGGGCCCCGGCCGGATGATCCGGCCGGGGCCCTCCCCTTCGTAACCACGGGTCCTACGGGTCCTACAGGGCCTACGGTCCTACGGGCCCCACAGGTCCGGCGGTCCTACTGTTCCTCCCGGCCGCCGATCAGGCCGGGCTCCCCGGTGATCCCGCCGAACGGGGGCTTGGGGGAGTCGCCGGTGCCGCCGGCTCCCGTGCCGCCGGTGGCCCCTGCGGCCGTCGCGCCGCCGGGCCGGCTGTCGCCGGGCTTTCCGTCACCGCCGGGCTTGTTCGGCTTCCCGGGCCGGTTCGGGGTCGGCGGGTTCGGGTTGCCGGTCCCGTTTCCGTTCCCGTTGCCCCGGCCACCGTTGTTGCCGTTGCCGGTGCTCGGAAGCTGCGGTTCGGGGATGCTGACCGTGGCGAAGTCGGGGGCCTCGCGGCCGGACAGGGCGCCGGAGACCGCGTCGCGCCAGATCGGGCCGGGCAGGCCACCACCGAAGACCTTCGGGTAGTACTGCCCGCCGATGGTGATGTCCTCCATCGAGATCTTCTTCGCGCCGCCCGAGCCGACCCACACCGCGCCGGACATGTTCGGGGTGTAGCCGACGAACCAGGCGTTGTAACGGGAGTCCGTCGTACCGGTCTTGCCCGCGTTGTCGCGGTTGCTCAGGCCGGCCTTCTCACCGGTACCGGAGTCGACCACGCCGCGCAGCAGGGTGTTGATCGTGTCGGCGGTGTCCTGGGACATCGCCCGCTCGCACTTGGTCTTCGGCACCGCGAGGGCCTTGCCGTGGGCGTCGGTGATCGACTCCAGGGCGATCGGGGTGCAGTACGTGCCCCGGTTGGCGAAGGTCGCGTACGCGTTGGCCATCGTCAGCGGGGACAGTTCGGCGGAGCCGAGCGCGATGGAGGGGGCTTCCGGCAGCTTCGAGCCGTCGGCCGGGACCACACCGAGCTTCTGCGTCATCTCGGCCACCGGGCAGAGCCCGATCTCGCCGATCATCTGCACGAAGTAGGTGTTGATGGACTTCTCCATCGCCGTCCGCAGCGCGTAGGGACCGACCTCGTCCTCGGTCTCGTTCTCGGCCGTCGCGAGCTTCTTCTTGCCCTCGGGCAGGTTGACCCACTGGCTGCCGTCGCACTTGGGGATCGGACTCGGGTAGTCGATCTTGTTGGGCGCGGAGTAGACCTTGGTCGGCGCCATGCCCTGTTCGATCGCGGCGGCCGCGATGAACGGCTTGAACGTGGAACCGACCTGGAAGCCGAAGTTGGAGCCGCCCATCCGCTTGTCGACGGAGTAGTTGATCTGCGTCTCGTTCTTCCCGAAGCCGTACGGCTTGGACTGCCCCATGGCCAGCACCCGGCCGGTGCCCGGCTGGATCATGGTCACGGCCGTGGCGATCGAGTCGTCCTCGTTGACGTGGTCCTTGATCGAGGCGTTCGCCGACTCCTGGGACTGCGGGTCCAGCGTCGTGCGGACGGTCAGGCCGCCCTGGTTCCAGATCTTGGCCCGGTCCTCGCGCGTCTTGCCGAACACCGGGTCCGACAGGAAGGTGTTGCGCACGTAGTCGCAGAAGAAGCCCGCGCCCTTGACCGCGGTGATGCAGCCGTTCTTCGGCCGGGTCACCTTCAGTTGGACCGGCTTCTTCTTCGCCTCCTCCGCCTCCGCCTGCGAGATGTCCTTCATGTCGGCCATCCGCTGGAGGACGGTGTTGCGGCGCTTCATCGCCTCCTGCGTGTCGTTGACGGGGTCGTACCGGCTCGGCGACTGCACCAGGCCGGCCAGCAGCGCCGACTCGTCCATGGTGAGGTCCTTGGCGGGCTTGCTGAAGTAGCGCTGCGCCGCCGATTCGATCCCGTAGGCCTGCTGGCCGAAGTAGGTGATGTTGAGGTAGTTCTCCAGGATCTTCTTCTTGCCGAGCTCCTCCTCGACCTGGATCGAGTACTTGAGCTCGCGGATCTTGCGGCCGAGGCTCTTCTCCTGTGCCTCGCGCACCTTCGTCTCGTCGTCGCCGGCCTCCTCGACGAAGACGTTCTTCACGTACTGCTGCGTCAGCGTCGACGCGCCCTGCGCGGCGCCGCCCTCCTGCGCGTTGCGGTTCACCGCGCGCAGGATGCCCTTGAGGTCGACCGCGCCGTGTTCGTAGAAGCGCGAGTCCTCGATGGCGACGATCGCCTTCTGCATGTACGGGGAGATGGCCGTCAGTGGGACGACCTGCCGGTCACGTGAATAGACGGTGGCGATCAGGCCACCTTCCGCGTCCAGAATCGTGGTGCGCTGACTCAACGGAGGCGTTTTGAGATTGGCCGGGATCTCGTCGAATCCCTCGACCGTGCCCTTGGCCGCGAGTCCCAGCGCGCCGGCGCCCGGGATCGCGATGCCGGCCAGTACGACTCCGGAGAGAACGGACACCCCGAGGAACTTGGCGGCCTGCTGTGGCCCCGTGAGCCCGCCGCCCGAGCGCTTCTTACCCATGGAGGGCAGCCTACGTTCTCATTCACCGGACACACGCGAATGCCTTGGCCTAAGCTGGCCCCAACTGTCACAGCAGTGTGGTGCGACATCAACCCCTCGGCTTGTTTTTCACCCTTCCCGAATGGGGTGGACACATGTCCGAATCTCGCCCTTCGCTCTGTCGGCCGCTTACCGGCAGCCCCCGATTTCACCCGAATCGCCGGAATGGTCGGGCATGTCGTCCGATCACTCCGTCGGGTGATCTGCCGCTTACCCATAGTCCGTTCGGACCATTCAAGATTGGGCCCGTCGGGGGTGTTGCACTGTGCCCACCTTCCGTAACGTCCTCAACTGGCAGCGGTGAATATGCCGCTACCGCCGTGGGGGAGCCTCGATTCGGGAGAGGACGGCGCCGGGATGGGCTGGGTTACCGACTGGAGTGCGCAGGCAGCCTGCCGCACTACCGATCCGGATGAACTGTTCGTTCAAGGAGCGGCACAGAACAGGGCCAAGGCGGTGTGCACCGGATGTCCGGTGCGGACCGAGTGCCTGGCCGACGCGCTCGACAATCGTGTCGAGTTCGGAGTGTGGGGCGGAATGACCGAGCGGGAACGACGCGCGCTGCTGCGCCGGCGTCCCACCGTCACCTCGTGGCGACGGTTGCTCGAAACAGCCCGCACCGAGTACGAACGCAGTACGGGCATCCTCACCATGGATGTCGAAGCGGAGATCGACGTTCCGTACGAGACGTACGCGGCAGCCGGGTAGATCACCCGGGCACCACGTACGCGAACCGTGCGAACGCCTATGCTCCGGCCGGTACCCCGGCCGAGAGGCACTCTCCGATGGCCCGTAGCCCGGCGAGGTCGTGCACGTCGCCGGGCAGGGCGGTCACTTCCGTCACCGCCACTTCGGGGTGCAGCGAGGTGAAGCGATCGCGTGTGCGCCGTTCACGCGCGATCACCTGCATCCGTTCCGCATGCAGGCGCAGCAGTCCTGCGGTGACCTCGTCCACGTCGGGGGAGCCGTCGTCGGCCGCGTCACGAAGTCCAGCTTTCCCGGACTCCTGATCGACAATGCCGCCGTCTTCAAGATTCTCTGCGGCGGCCAGGGCCCGTTCCGCGGAGAGTTGCCCGGCGCCGCTTCCGTGGACCCGGTTCAGCACCAGCCCGGCCAGCGGCATCCGTTCCGCCGCCAGCCGTTCGACGAAGTACGCCGCCTCGCGCAGGGCGTCCGGTTCGGGCGCCGCGACCACGAGGAAGGCCGTACCGGGGGCCTGGAGCAGCTTGAACGTCGCGTCCGCGCGGGTGCGGAACCCGCCGAACATCGTGTCCATCGCGGCCACGAAGGTCTGGACGTCCTTCAGCAGCGAGGCGCCCATCAGCTTGCTCAGCGTGCCCGTCATCATCGACATGCCGACATTGAGGAACTTCATCCCGGCCCGGCCGCCGACCTTGGCCGGAGCCATCAGCACCCGGATGAACTTCCCGTCCAGGAAGGACCCGAGGCGCTTCGGGGCGTCGAGGAAGTCCAGCGCCGACCGGCTCGGCGGCGTGTCGACGATGATCAGGTCCCAGTCGTCCTGGGCCCGGAGCTGGCCCAGCTTCTCCATCGCCATGTACTCCTGCGTGCCCGCGAAACCGGCCGACAGGGACTGGTAGAAGGGGTTCGCCAGGATCGCCCGCGCCCGTTCGCCGTCCGCGTGCGCCTCGACGATCTCGTCGAAGGTCCGCTTCATGTCCAGCATCATGGCGTGCAGTTCGCCCGTCCCGCCGCCCTCCTCCAGGGGGACCCGGCGGGGGGTGTTGTCCAGCGAATCGATGCCCATCGACTGGGCGAGCCTGCGGGCCGGGTCGATGGTCAGCACGACCGCCTTGCGACCGCGTTCGGCCGCCCGTACGCCGAGCGCCGCCGCCGTGGTGGTCTTGCCGACGCCGCCCGAGCCGCAGCACACCACGATGCGGATCTTCGGATCGTCCAGCAGCGCGTCGACCGCCAGCCTCGGCGGCGTGTCCAGGCCCATGGTGTCCACACCCTCGCTCATTCGGCGTCCGCCTGCTTGCGCAGCTCCGCGGCCAGCTCGTACAGCCCGGCCAGCTCCATCCCCGAGCCGAGCAGGGGGAGTTCGTACGTCGGCAGGTCCAGCCCCGCCAGGGTCGCGCGCTGCTCCCGCTCCAGGCGCACCCGGCCCGCGTGCTCCGCGGCCTGCGCGAGCAGGGGGTCGACCAGCCGTTCGGCGAGCCCACCGCGTCGGGCGCCGCCCAGCCCCGCCCGGGACAGGGCCTGCGCGATCCCGGCCCGGTGCTCGCCGGCCGCGGCGCGCAGGGTGTCCTCGTCGACGTGGTGCGGACGCACCATGTTGACGATGACGCGGCCCACCGGAAGGCCCGCTTCGCGCAGTTCCGCGATGCCGTCCGCGGTCTCCTGGACGGGCATCTCCTCCAGCAGCGTCACCAGGTGCACCTCGGTCTCGGGGGACTTGAGCACCTTCATGACGGCCTGGGCCTGGTTGTGGATCGGCCCGAACCGGGCGAGCCCCGCGACCTCGTCGTTGACGTTCAGGAAGCGGGTGATCCGCCCGGTCGGTGGGGCGTCCATGATCACGTGGTCGTAGACGAACCTGCCGGCCTTGTCCTTGCGACGCACGGCCTCGCACGCCTTGCCGGTCAGCAGGACGTCCCGCAGACCGGGCGCGATGGTCGTCGCGAAGTCGATCGCGCCGAGCTTCTTGAGCGCGCGCCCCGCCGAGCCGAGCTTGTAGAACATCTGGAGGTAGTCCAGCAGCGCACGCTCGGCGTCGATGGCGAGCGCGTACACCTCACCCCCGCCCCCGCCGGGCGCGACGGCGATCTTCCGCTCCTCGTAGGGGAGCGCTTCCGCGCCGAAAAGCTGTGCGATGCCCTGCCTGCCCTCGACCTCCACCAGAAGTGTCCGCCTGCCCTCGCGTGCGAGGGCGAGCGCGAGTGCCGCGGCGACCGTGGTCTTGCCGGTGCCGCCCTTGCCGCTGACCACCTGGAGCCTGCTCACAGCGTCCGAGCCTAACGACTCGGTCCACGGGCCGCGCATGAGGCCCGCACGACAGGCATTACGCTCGCCCCCATGACCAAGAAGTTCGAATACGCGACGGTCCCCCTGCTGGTCCACGCCACCAAGCAGATCCTGGACACCTGGGGCGAGGACGGCTGGGAGCTCGTCCAGGTCGTGCCCGGCCCGAACAACCCCGAGCAGCTCGTGGCCTACCTCAAGCGGGAGAAGGCATGAGCGGCGTCGTCGACGCGAAGCTGGCCGAGCTCGGCCTGACGCTGCCGGAGGTCGTTCCTCCGCTGGCCACCTACCAGCCGGCCGTGCGCTCGGGTTCCTACGTGTTCACCGCGGGCCAGCTGCCGATGGTCAAGGGCAGCCTGCCGGTGACCGGCAAGGTCGGCGCCGAGGTGTCCGCGGAGCAGGCCAAGGAGCTCGCCGCGACCTGCGCGCTGAACGCCCTGGCCGCCGTCAAGTCGGTGGTCGGTGACCTCGACAAGATCGCCCGCGTCGTCAAGGTCGTCGGTTTCATCGCCTCCGCCCCGGACTTCACCGCCCAGCCGGGCGTGCTGAACGGTGCGAGCGAGCTGCTGGGCGCCGTCCTCGGCGAGAAGGGCGTCCACGCCCGCAGCGCGGTCGGCGTGGCGGTCCTGCCGCTCGACGCCCCCGTCGAGGTCGAGATCCAGGTGGAGCTGGTCCCCGGAGCCTGACACGGGCTTCCCGCCGCGCGGCCGCCGTCGGCCGCGCGGACTCCGGCCGCTGCCCCGGCAGCGGCCGTTCCGTTTCCTGTGGCTCCGGACCGCGCCGGTCCGGAGCACGGCCCCGACCGCACGGCCGTCGGGGTCCGCCGTCGGGGCAGGTCACAGCTGGTGCCCCTCGAACATCGGGCCGGATGGTCGTAGCATCCGGCCATGCCGAACGGTCAGCACGGTCAGTCGTCGCCCAGTCAGCCCGCCGGGGGCCAGTGGTACCCCCCGGAGTGGCCCGACCGCATCCGCGCGCTCGCGGACGGTTCGCTCACCCCGGTCGCGCCCAGACGCGCCGCCACCGTGATGCTGCTGCGCGACACCTCCGCCGGACCCGTCGTGCACATGCTGCGCCGCCGCTCCTCCATGGCCTTCGCCGGCGGCGCGTACGCCTACCCGGGCGGCGGGGTCGACCCGCGCGACGAGGACCACCGCATCGGCTGGGCCGGCCCGGACCAGGACGCGTGGGCGGCACGTCTGGGCACCGACGCCGCCTCCGCCCAGGCCATCGTGTGCGGGGCCGTCCGGGAGACCTTCGAGGAGGCCGGTGTCCTGCTCGCCGGGCGGACCGCGGACACCGTCGTCGGCGACACCACCGGGGACGACTGGGAGGCCGACCGGCAGGCCCTCGTGGGCCGGGAGCTGTCCTTCGCCGAGTTCCTCGACCGGCGCGGCCTGCTGCTGCGCTCCGACCTGCTCGGCGCCTGGGCCCGCTGGATCACCCCGGAGTTCGAGCCCCGCCGCTACGACACGTGGTTCTTCGTCGCCGCCCTCCCGGAGGGGCAGCGCACCCGCAACGCCTCCACCGAGGCCGACCGGACCGTCTGGATCGCCCCGGCCGCCGCGGCCGACGGGTACGACAAGGGCGAGCTGCTGATGATGCCGCCGACCATCGCCACGCTGCGGTCGCTGGAGCCGTACGGGAGCGCCGCCGACGCGCTCGTGGGCGCCGCCGCGCAGGACCTGACCGCCATCGTGGCCAGGGCCACCCTGGAGGACGGTGAGCTGGTGCTCAGCTGGCCGGGCCACGACGAGTTCACCAAGCGGGTCCGCTCCGACCGCCCGGGAGGTCCCGCATGACCGACGCAGCGGCCCTGCCCGGCCAACCCCGCGGAGTGGTCTCCTCGGGGCGAGCGACCGCCCGTGCCGTCAACGTCCTGGCCCCCAACGCCTCCGCGATGACCCTGGACGGCACCAACACCTGGCTCGTGAGCGAACCCGACTCCGAGCTCGCCGTCGTCATCGACCCCGGCCCCCTCGACGAGAAGCACCTGCGGGCCGTCATCGCCGCCGCCGAGCAGGCCGGCAAGCGGATCGCGCTGACCCTGCTCACGCACGGCCACCCGGACCACGCCGAGGGCGCCGGCCGCTTCGCCGAGCTCACCCGCACGAAGGTCCGGGCCCTCGACCCGGCTCTGCGCCTGGGGGACGAGGGACTGGCCGCGGGGAACGTGATCCGCACCGGCGGCCTGGAAATGCGGGTCGTGGCCACCCCCGGACACACCTCCGACTCGCTCTGCTTCCACCTGCCCGCCGACCGGGCCGTCCTGACCGGCGACACCATCCTCGGCCGCGGCACCACCGTCGTCGCCCACCCCGACGGGCGCCTCGGCGACTACCTGGACTCCCTGCGCCGGCTGCGCTCCCTCACCGTCGACGACGGCGTGCACACGGTGCTGCCGGGCCACGGGCCGGTCCTGGAGGACGCGCAGGGCGCCGTCGAGTACTACCTGGCCCACCGCGCCCACCGGCTCGCACAGGTCGAGACGGCCGTGGAGAACGGCTTCGTCACCCCCGAGGCGGTCGTCGCCCGGGTCTACGCGGACGTGGACCGGTCCCTCTGGCCGGCCGCGGAGTGGTCCGTACGGGCGCAGCTGGAATACCTCCAGGACCACGGACTGATTCCCGGGGGGCCCGAGTGAACACGCTCTTCGTGCTGCTCGCCGTGCTGGCCACCGCCGGATGGATCACCTCGACCATGGCGCTGCGGTCCAGGGCCCTGGAGGACAAGGTCGACGCGCTGGAGCGCCGGCTCGGGCTCGTCCTGGACCACCTCGGCATCGAGGAGCCGGAGCCGCCCGGGCTGGACGAGGTGCGCGCGCTGATGCGCGACGGCCGCACCGTTTCGGCCATCAAGGCCTACCGGGGCATCACGGGCGCGGGCCTGGCCGAGGCCAAGAGGGCCGTTGAGGCCCTCGACCTCACGCCGCGCGCCTGACGCCTCCGGCACGGCGCCCGCCGCGCCCTCAGGGGCGGGCCGACTTCGTGCCGAGCCGGGCCGTGTACTCGTCCGCGAGCCATGGGCCCAGGTCCTCCACGTACCGGCGTGCCACGGCCGGGTCCCCGACGGGCTCCAGTGCCACCTCGGCGGCCTCCCGCAGCTGCGCGGCGCGCTCGGGGTAGTACTGGCCGAAAACCTCCGCGGACTCGCGCAGGTCGCTGCTCCAGCCGCCCCACCGGGGCATCACGAGGGTGAACGCGGTACGCACCAGGTGCCGGGAGAAGAAACGGTTCATCCGGCGGTACTCGGCGGGCGTGGAGGCGGCCTCGGCCCGCTTGCGCCATTGGGGGAGCAGCGTGGCCAGGTCGCCGTTCAGCTCGCGGGCCAGCAGGGCGTCCGGACGGTACCGGGGCAGGTGCTCGGCCAGGTCGGCCCCGAGCAGCGGGGTGCACAGGCAGGCGAGGAACCACCCCAGGTCGTAACGTTCCTGCTCGCTCAGCAGCCGGTCCTTGCCGAACAGCAGGACGCCGACGCCGTCGATCTCGCCGAACTCCTCGTCGAGCCCGCGCCCCAGCACCTCGGCCGTGTCCCGGTCCTCGTCGGTCGGCTCCCGGTGCAGGGCGATCAGCAGGTCGAGGTCCGAGCGCCCCGGGCGGGCCGTGCCGCGCGGCACGGACCCGTACAGGTAGGCGCTGTGCAGCCTGCGCCCGTAGGCCTCGGTGATCCGGCCGCGGGCGGTGGCGACGAGGGCGGCGAACTCCGGCTGCACCCGGCCCAGCGAGCCCTCCCGCTCGAAGTACCCGTACGCGTCCAGCCCTCTGTGCTCCATGACCCCACTCTGCCCTTCCACCGGCCGGCGACCGCCGCGCCCTACCGGAGCCGCCCCGCGCGCCCCCGTCCCGTATGCCCCTGTGGGGCGGGGCGGACTCGCGCTCGGCCCCGTACGTCCGGACGCGTGAAGGGGCCCCGCCCGGCCGGGCAGGACCCCTTCACGACGACTGCCGCGGTGCGCGGCGCGCGGGTGCGTCAGCGCGAACGCTTGGCGAGCCGCTCCACGTCCAGCAGGATCACGGCGCGGGCCTCCAGGCGGAGCCAGCCGCGGCCCGCGAAGTCGGCCAGGGCCTTGTTCACGGTCTCGCGCGAGGCGCCGACGAGCTGCGCGAGCTCTTCCTGCGTCAGGTCGTGGACGACGTGGATGCCCTCCTCGGACTGCACGCCGAAGCGGCGCGACAGGTCGAGGAGCGCCCGGGCCACGCGGCCGGGAACGTCGGAGAAGACCAGGTCGGACATCTGGTCGTTGGTCTTGCGCAGGCGGCGGGCGACGGCGCGCAGCAGCGCGGTCGCGACCTCGGGCCGGGCGTTCAGCCACGGCTGGAGATCACCGTGGCCGAGGCCGAGGAGCTTGACCTCGGTCAGCGCGGTGGCGGTGGCGGTGCGCGGGCCCGGGTCGAAGAGCGACAGCTCGCCGATCAGCTCGCCGGGACCGAGGACGGCCAGCATGTTCTCGCGGCCGTCGGGGGAGGTGCGGTGGAGCTTCACCTTGCCCTCGGTCACCACGTACAGCCGGTCACCGGGGTCGCCCTCGTGGAACAGGGCGTCACCGCGTGCGAGGGTCACCTCGCCCATGGAGGCGCGGAGCTCCGCGGCCTGCTCGTCATCGAGCGCCGCGAAGAGCGGGGCGCGCCGCAGAACGTCGTCCACGAGTCTCTCTCCTATGTCGACCAGCCTGGGGACCGCTCCCCATTTTGCCGGACGGCTCAAACAGTGCGATCAATCACAAGGATGCCGGACGGACGGGCGTGCTGTGCGGCGAGGGACCAATCGGAGTGGTGTTACCTGAGGTCCGGGCGGGTGTCGGCGGCCACCCTTAGGCTGGCCGGGTGTCCAATAAGCCGGTGAGAGCACAGGCCAAGGGGTCCGCAGGAGTGACGGGGACCCAAAATTCAGCCGTGGGCGAACAAGCCCCCGTGGCGTCGCCCAGGAAGGCCCCGCCCGCCCCCCAGGGCAAAGCTTCGGCCAAGAAACCGAGGCCGGTGGCCGCCGCGAAGCCGGAATCCCACCTGGCGATGGTCCGCCGGGCCCGCCGCATCAACCGGGAACTGGCCGAGGTGTACCCGTACGCCCATCCGGAGCTCGACTTCCGCAACCCGTTCGAGCTCCTGGTCGCCACCGTGCTGTCCGCGCAGACCACCGACCTGCGGGTGAACCAGACGACTCCGGCCCTCTTCGCCGCCTACCCCACGCCCGAGGACATGGCCGCCGCCGCGCCCGAGGACCTGGAGGAGATCATCCGGCCGACCGGGTTCTTCCGGGCGAAGTCGAAGTCCCTCCTCGGCCTCTCCCAGGCCCTGCGGGACAACTTCGGCGGCGAGGTGCCCGGCCGCCTCGAAGACCTCGTCACCCTTCCCGGGGTCGGTCGCAAGACGGCGAACGTGGTCCTCGGCAACGCCTTCGGCGTCCCCGGGATCACCGTCGACACCCACTTCGGACGGCTGGTGCGCCGCTTCGGGTGGACCGAGCAGGAGGACCCGGAGAAGGTCGAGGCGGAGATCTGCGCGATCTTCCCCAAGAGCGAGTGGACGATGCTCTCGCACCGGGTCGTCTTCCACGGCCGCCGCATCTGCCACTCCCGCAAACCCGCCTGCGGCGCCTGCCCCATCGCCCCGCTCTGCCCCTCGTACGGAGAGGGCGAAACGGACCCGGAGAAGGCCGAGAAGCTGCTGAAGTACGAGAAGGGCGGCCAACCCGGCCAGCGCCTGACCCCGCCCCCGGACTACCCGGGCCTCCCGGCCCCGCCGCTGGGAGCCCGTACGGAGGCCTGAGCGGCGGTGTGGCGGGTACGGAGCCGGCGGGAGCTCCGTCGGCCCCCGTACCGCCGTACGGGGTGTCGCGGAACGAATCGGTACCCGGACCGCGTTCAGCGGTGTGGGAGAACACGGACAGGGGTGCCTATGACGCGCGGGACACGGGACGAGACGACGGCGGCCCCGGCCGCCCGTGAGGGCCTGACCCTCACGACGACCGGCCTGCCCGCCTGGCTCGACCCCGTGGTGGCGGCGGCCCGGACCGTGCAGCCGCGCCAGCTCAGCCGCTTCCTGCCCCCCGAGGACGGCAGGGGCCGCCAGTCCGCCGTACTGATCCTCTTCGGGGAGGGGCCGCGCGGCCCGGAGCTGCTGCTCCAGGAACGCGCCGGCACGCTGCGCTCGCACGCCGGGCAGCCCTCCTTCCCGGGCGGCGC
Organism: Streptomyces sp. NPDC057939; assembly: GCF_042887545.1. Taxonomy (NCBI): domain Bacteria; kingdom Bacillati; phylum Actinomycetota; class Actinomycetes; order Kitasatosporales; family Streptomycetaceae; genus Streptomyces; species Streptomyces sp. NPDC057939. Next base: position 51,837 of record NZ_JBHVPG010000001.1, on the reverse strand, counting down.
CCTGGACCCGGAGGACGGCGACCCCCACACCACGGGCCCGCTGCGCGCCGCGCTGCGCGAGGCCGTGGAGGAGACCGGCCTCGATCCGTCCGGGGTCCAGCTCTTCGGGGTGCTGCCCCGGCTCTACATCCCGGTCAGCGAGTTCGTGGTGAGCCCGGTACTGGGCTGGTGGCGCGAGCCCTCCCCGGTCGGCGCGGTGGACCCGGCCGAGACGGCCCGGGTCTTCACGGTTCCCGTGGCGGATCTCACGGACCCCGAACACCGGGTCACCGTGGTCCATCCCGGCGGCTACCAAGGCCCCGCGTTCCAGGTGGAATCTGCACTGGTCTGGGGCTTCACGGCCGGGGTGATCGACCGGATCCTGCACTTCGCGGGCTGGGAGCTGCCGTGGGACCGCTCACGTCACGTCCCGCTCGACTGGCGTGCATGAGACGGTGGCCCACGTGAACGTGCTGGACATCCTGTTGCTGCTCGCCGCCGTGTGGTTCGCGATCGTCGGCTACCGCCAGGGGTTCGTCGTCGGCATCCTGTCGGTGATCGGCTTCCTCGGCGGTGGTCTCATCGCCGTGTCCCTGCTGCCCCTCATCTGGGACCGGGTGACCGACAACGGCAGTCAGGTGACCACGACCGTCGTCGTCATCGCCGTCGTCGTGATCATCATCTGTGCCTCCATCGGCCAGGCCCTGACCACCCATCTGGGGAACAGACTCAGACGCCACATCACCTGGTCACCGGCCCGCGCCGTCGACGCGACCGGCGGCGCGCTGGTCAACGTCGTCGCGATGCTGCTGGTGGCCTGGCTGATCGGGCTGCTGCTCGCGGGCACCTCGCTGCCCACGCTGGGCAAGGAGGTCCGCAACTCCAAGATTCTCCTCGGCGTGTCGGAGGTGCTCCCCGCCCAGGCGAACACCTGGTTCTCGGACTTCAGCACCACCCTCGCCCGCAACGGCTTCCCGCAGGTCTTCAGCCCGTTCTCGAACGAGCCGATCACCGAGGTCAAGGCGCCCGACCCGGACCTGGCCAGCAGTGGCGTGGCCGAGCAGGCCAAGCTCTCGATCGTGAAGGTCGTCGGCACCGCGCCCAGTTGCAGCAAGGTCCTGGAGGGCACCGGCTTCGTCTTCGCCCCCGGCAAGGTGATGACCAACGCGCACGTCGTCGGCGGCGTCGGCGAGCCGACGGTCCAGGTCGGCGGCGAGGGCAAGCTCTACGACGGCAAGGTCGTGCTCTACGACTGGGAGCGCGACATCGCCGTCCTGGACGTGCCCAAGCTGAAGGCGCCGGTACTGGAGTTCGCCGAAAAGGACGCGGCGAGCGGCAGCGACGCCATCGTCGCAGGCTTCCCGGAGAACGGCGCCTACGACGTCCGCGCGGCCCGCGTCCGCGGCCGGATCAACGCCAACGGCCCGGACATCTACCACCGGGGCACCGTCCAGCGCGACGTCTACTCGCTCTACGCGACCGTGCGCCAGGGCAACTCCGGCGGCCCGCTGCTCACGCCCGACGGCAAGGTGTACGGGGTCGTCTTCGCGAAGTCGCTCGACGACCCGAACACCGGGTACGCGCTGACGGTGGACGAGATCCGCGACGACATCCGCATCGGCAGGACCGCCGATCGCCGGGCCGACAGCCAGGGCTGCGCCCTGTAGCAACCGTCGTCCGACCTGTGAGGACGTGTGAGGGGGCACCGCCGAGCGCGGTGCCCCTGCTGGTTTTCCGGTGTCCCTGCGCCGTTCCTACATGCGCGGGTGGCGCAGCCTGGCCGAGACCCAGCGGGCCCTGCGGCGCAGGATGCGTGGGATTCCGAGCCGGGGATCGTGAACGTCCCGGCCGGTCCTGTCGTGATCGCCCGGCGCTGCGGCCGAGCGGCGTTCTCGTGCGGTGTCACCGTAGTCGTGCGTCCAGCCCATACAACGAGCTGTGCCCGGGCCCCAAGGTCGGTAATCCCGTCCGGGGCGGCCAATTGGCCTATGCGCCGGGCAATTGAATGCTCGTAGGACAGCCATATGAATCGGCTGTCGGTCCGTCACCGGCGCCGGACGTTCCGTCAAGGACCGTCGTCCCGAAGGCCGGTGAGCGGCCGCGCCGATCAGCGGTCGGGCTCGGGATCTCCCAGCCAGTTCACGAGCTCGGTCGAGAAGGCCACGGGGTCCTCCTCGTGGGGGAAGTGCCCGAGTCCGTCGAACAGCCGCCACCGGTACGGGGCTTCGACGTACTCGCCGGAACCGGCCGCGCTGCGCGTGCGCATCACGGGGTCGAGCGAGCCGTGCAGGTGCAGGGTCGGTACCCGTACGGGCCTCTTCATCCGCCGGTTGAACTGGAGTCCGTCCGGGCGTGCCATCGACCGCATCATCCACCGGTACGGCTCGATCGAGCAGTGGGCCGTCGAGGGGATGCACATCGCCCGCCGGTACACGGCGAGTGCCTCCTCGTCGGCGCCGTCCCCCTGGGAGCGCGGACCGGACCAGTCGCGGATCAGCTCGCCGACGAGGGCCCCGTCGTCGGCGACGAGCTGCCGCTCCGGGATGAACGGCCGCTGGAAGCCCCAGATGTGCGAACTCGCCCGGGTCTGGCCGAAGTCGGCCAGCATCGCCGAGCGCCAGCGGCGGGGGTGCGGCATCGAGGAGACGACGAGCCGGCGCACCAGCTTGGGCCGCATCACGGCCGCCGTCCAGGCGAGGTAGCCCCCCAGGTCGTGCCCGACGAGGGCGGCGTCGGGCTCGCCGAGGGAGCGGACGACACCGGTGATGTCGAGCGCGAGGTTCGCCGGGTCGTAGCCGCGCGGGGTGCGGTCGCTGCCGCCGACGCCGCGCAGGTCCATGGCGACCGCGCGGTACCCGGCGTCGGCGAGGGCGGTCAGCTGGTGCCGCCACGTCCACCAGAACTGCGGGAACCCGTGCAGCAGGAGGACCAGCGGGCCGTCGCCGACCTCCGCGACGTGGAACCTCGCGCCGTTCGCCGCGACGTCCCGGTGCGTCACCGGCCGTCCGTCGGGCAGGTCGAGCCGGACCGCCGTGGCGGCGGTGGGCGGGGTGCCGGCTTCGGGCGAGGGGGCTGTCATGAGGTCGAGCGTGCCACACCCACGACGTTGTCACTGACCGGGCGCGGGTGCGGCTTGACCGTACCGACGAGGGCGGCGGTCTGCTTGACGGAGTCGATGGTCTTCACCGGCGGCTTGATCTTCTTGAGCATGACCATGGCCGCCAGCCCGACCAGCACCGCGAGCAGCACGAACGCGCCGAAGACGATCAGGAAGGACCAGGCGAGACCCAGCCCGAGATTGTGGATGCCGTACGCCGCGGCGAAACTTCCCACCGGGAGGGAGAAGAGCAGCAGCACTCCCGCGACGATCGCCGCGCCGCTGCCGATGCCCGCGCGCTTGACGTCCTGCTTGATCTCCACCTTCGCGAGGGCGATCTCGTCGTGCACCAGGGCGGACATCTCGGCGGTGGCCGAGGCGACCAGCTGGCCGAGCGTGCGCTCGGCTCCCGGGGTCCCCTGGTCCTCCACTGCGCTCATCTCTGTCTCCCTCTGTCGTCTGCTTCCGGCGGCTGTCCTCCGTCGTCAGACAGATCATGCCGGACGGTTGCCGCCCGTGCTGGACCCGCCCGCCGCTTCGGAGTCCGTCAGGGCGGCCTCGGCGGCCCTGCGACGGTGCTCGGCGGCCTTCTCCTCGTAGATCTTCGCCATCCGCAGGTGGTAGTCCGGCTTGTCCTGTTCGTAGATGTCCGGGATGCCGTCGAGGTCCTCGTCGAGCTCCTCGGCCTCGGTCAGGGCCCGGTACTTGCGGTCGCGCATCTTCAGCAGGACGCTCGCCACGATCGCGGCGATGAGGGAGCCGATGAGGACCGCGGCCTTGACCTCGTCCATCAGGACGGCGTCCCCGGGGAAGGCGAGTTCGCCGATCAGCAGGGACACGGTGAACCCGATGCCGGCCAGCGAGGCCACGGCGAGGACGTCGGGCCAGGCCAGGTCCTCGTTCAGTTCGGCCTTGGTGAAGCGGGCGGCCAGCCAGGTGCCGCCGAAGATGCCGACCGTCTTGCCGACGACCAGGCCGAGGACCACGCCGAGGGTCTCGGGGCGGGTGAAGACCTGGGCGATGGAGTCGTCGGAGAGCGAGACCCCGGCGGAGAACAGGGCGAAGAGGGGTACGGCCAGTCCGGCGGACAGCGGCCGGACCAGGTGCTCGATGTGCTCGCCGGGGGAGTGCTCCTCGCCCTCCCTGCGGGTGCAGCGGAGCATCAGGCCCATGGCGACGCCCGCGATGGTGGCGTGGACGCCGCTGTTGTACATCAGCGCCCAGATCGCCAGGGCCAGCGGGACGTACACGTACCAGCCGCGGACGCCCGTGCGGAGCAGGAACCAGAAGAGGACGAGGCCTACGACGGCTCCGCCCAGGGCCAGGAAGTCGATCTCGCTGGTGAAGAACACGGCGATGATCAGGATGGCGAAGAGGTCGTCGACGACTGCGAGGGTCAGCAGGAAGGCGCGCAGCGCGGACGGCAGGGAGGTGCCGATGACCGCGAGGACGGCGAGCGCGAAGGCGATGTCGGTGGCGGTGGGGACGGCCCAGCCGTCCGTGGAGCCGCTGCCGAGCGTGTTGACGAGTACGTAGACCAGCGCGGGCACGGCCATGCCGCAGAGGGCGGCGATCACCGGGAGCGCCGCGGCCTTGGCGTCGCTGAGGTCGCCGGCGACGAGTTCGCGCTTGAGCTCGATGCCGGCGACGAAGAAGAAGATCGCGAGCAGGCCGTCGGCGGCCCAGTGCTGGAGGGAGAGGTCCAGGCCGAGGGACGCGGGTCCGATGTGGAAGGAGCGGACGCTGTTGTAGCTGTCCGAGATCCCGGGGATGTTCGCCCACATGAGGGCGGCGATCGCGGCCACCAGGAGCAGTACGCCGCCGACGGTTTCGGTGCGCAGCGCGTCCGCGACGAAGCGTCGTTCGGGGAGCGAGAGCCTGCCGAGGAATTTGGGGGTGGGCGTGGGGGTGGCCACGGTGGGGAACCTCCGGGTGGTCGACGGCATGGCAAATGCTGTTGCCGACCAGACTTCCCGGCGCACCCTGAGACTTTCGGACGTCAAATATTGACGTTTCTCTTACTTTACAGGGTGTGCGCGGGCGTATCAGGTGATCTTCACCTTAAGCGGGAGGAGGGCGTCCGGCGCGCTGTGCGCCGGACGCCCCCAGGTTTCCTCCGCTGTCCGTCAGTCCTCGTCGGAGGCGCTGGGCAGCTTGTTCTGGATCAGGTCCATCACCGAGGAGTCGGCGAGCGTGGTGACGTCACCGACCGCGCGATTCTCGGCCACGTCGCGCAGCAGACGGCGCATGATCTTGCCCGAACGGGTCTTCGGGAGCTCCTGCACCGGCAGGATCCGCTTCGGCTTCGCGATGGGGCCGAGCGTGGCACCGACGTGGTTGCGCAGCTCGCCGACCAGGGTGTCCGTCTCCGAGGCGCTGCCGCGCAGGATGACGAAGGCGACGATGGCCTGGCCGGTGGTCTCGTCGGCCGCACCGACCACGGCCGCCTCGGCGACGGAGGGGTGCGAGACGAGGGCCGATTCGACCTCGGTCGTCGAGATGTTGTGGCCGGACACCAGCATCACGTCGTCGACGCGGCCGAGGAGCCAGATGTCGCCGTCGTCGTCCTTCTTGGCGCCGTCGCCCGCGAAGTACTTGCCCTCGAAGCGCGACCAGTAGGTGTCGATGAAGCGCTGGTCGTCACCCCAGATGGTGCGGAGCATCGACGGCCACGGCTCGGTGAGGACCAGGTAGCCGCCCCCGCCGTTGTCGACCTCGTGCGCCTCGTCGTCCACGACGGTGGCCGAGATGCCCGGCAGGGCGCGCTGGGCGGAGCCCGGCTTAGTCTCGGTGACGCCCGGCAGCGGGGAGATCATCATCGCGCCGGTCTCGGTCTGCCACCAGGTGTCCACGATCGGACAGCGGTCGCCGCCGATGTGCTTGCGGTACCAGATCCAGGCCTCGGGGTTGATCGGCTCGCCGACCGAGCCCAGCACGCGCAGGCTCGACAGGTCGAACTTCGCGGGGATGTCGTCGCCCCACTTCATGAACGTACGGATCGCCGTGGGCGCGGTGTAGAGGATGGTGACGCCGTACTTCTGGACGACCTCCCAGAACCGGCCCTGGTGGGGGGTGTCCGGGGTGCCCTCGTACATCACCTGGGTGGCGCCGTTGGCGAGCGGCCCGTAGACGATGTAGGAGTGGCCGGTCACCCAGCCGATGTCGGCGGTGCACCAGTAGACGTCGGTGTCCGGCTTGAGGTCGAAGACGGCGTGGTGCGTGTACGCGGCCTGCGTCAGGTAGCCGCCCGAGGTGTGCAGGATGCCCTTCGGCTTGCCCGTGGTTCCCGAGGTGTACAAGATGAACAGCGGGTGCTCGGCGTCGAAGGCCTGCGGGGTGTGCTCGGTCGACTGGCGGGCGACCACGTCGTGCCACCAGACGTCCCGGCCCTCGGTGAAGGCGGTGTCCTGGCCGGTGCGGCGCACCACGAGCACGTGCTCGACCTGCGGACACTTGCCGACGGCCTCGTCGATGGCGGGCTTGAGCGCGCTGGGCTTGCCCCGGCGGTAGCCGCCGTCGGCGGTGATCACCAGCTTGGCGTCGGCGTCCTGGATGCGGGAGGCGACGGCGTCGGCGGAGAAGCCGCCGAACACCACCGAGTGGGCGGCGCCGACACGGGCGCACGCGAGCATCGCGACGACGGCCTCGGGGATCATCGGCAGGTAGACGGCGACCCGGTCGCCGGCCCGTACACCGAGCTCGGTGAGGGCGTTGGCGGCCTGCGAGACCTCGTCCTTGAGCTGGGCGTAGGTGATCGAGCGGCTGTCGCCGGGCTCGCCCTCGAAGTGGATCGCGACGCGCTCGCCGTTGCCGGCCTCGACGTGCCGGTCCACGCAGTTGTACGCGACGTTGAGCTTGCCGTCCGCGAACCACTTCGCGAAGGGCGGGTTGCTCCAGTCGAGCGTCTCCGTCGGCTCCGTGTCCCAGGTCAGCCGCCGGGCCTGCTCGGCCCAGAAGCCCAGCCGGTCCGCGTCGGCCTGCGCGTACGCCGCCTCGGTCACGTTGGCGGCGGCGGCCAGAGCGGCGGGCGGTGCGAACCGACGCTCCTCTTTGAGCAGATTGGCCAGGCTGTCATTGCTCACGACATCTCCCTTTCCCAGGGTGTCCGTTGTGTCCCCGGGCATAGCTCATCAGTTCAGACGCCCAGGTGACAAGGGGTAGCCGAAAATTGGTTTAGACCTATACCACGGCTGCGCCCGTGCTGAGGACGACGCACGAATGGCCCCTTCCCGCCGCAGAGCGCGGGAAAAGGGCCATCCGCTTACACGGTTCCGGGAGAGTATCGGTTCAGGTGCGCGGCGTCTCAGACGCTCTGACCGACGCTGTCGAAAACCCGACAGTCGAAGAAGTCCTCTCCCTCGGACAGCAGGTACGCCTGCGCCTCGCCCACGTGGAAGTACATGCCGTGCAGTTCCAACGTGCCCTCGGCGAGCCGCCGGGCCACCGACTCGTGGGCCCGCAGGTGCTCCAACTGCTGCACCACATTGGTCAGGCACAGTTGCTCCACGGCGTCGGCCGGGAGCCTCCCCGAGATCCGGGCCCAGGCGTGGTGCCGGCTGCCCATCCGCTCCAGGCTGGGCAGGCCGTGGCGCAACCAGCGGCGCAGCGGGGTCATCGGCGCCTCGGGGTGGGAGTTCAGCAGGGCCTGCATGGCCCCGCAGCCCGAATGCCCGCACACGGTGATGCTGTCGACCTTGAGCACGTCCACCGCGTACTCGATGGCGGCGGCGACGGAGTCGTCGGTGGCCTCGGCACCGGGCAGCGGGACGAGGTTGCCCACGTTGCGGACGGTGAACAGGTCCCCGGGGCCGCTCGCGGTGATCATGCTGGTCACCAGCCGCGAATCGGCGCAGGTCAGGAACAGCTGCGACGGCCGCTGGCCCTCGCGCGCCAGCCGGGCCAGCTCGTCGCGTACGTGGGGGGCGGTGTCCCGCTGGAAGGCGCTGATCCCGTTGGCGAGTTGGCCCGCGCCGCGCCGCCGGGCGGAGGCCGGCATCACGGCCGACCCGGTGGGCGTACGAGCCTTCGTGCCCCCGGAGTCCCGTTGCCGGTCGGCGTCGCCCGCGCCGGTGGTGGCCGCGCTGACGGCGCGGTGATCGCAGTGGTTCTGCCAGGGCGTCCAGGGGCGGCAGCACTGGTGCGTCCCGCGCGCCGCGGGGGCGCCGTCGTCCCGGCCGTCGGTCGTCCGGCCGGTCTGCCCCGTCCCCGAGGCCGGGTGGTCCCCGGAGATCGCGGCGCCGGCGCGGCCGGTGAGTTCCAGCGAACCGCCGTGCGCCCGATGGGAGTCCTGCCAGTCCTGCAGGGTCTCGTAGGCGGCGTGGTCCATGAAGGAGCCGTCGACCTCGATCACCGTGTGGCTCCTGTGCGGGATCTGATTGAGCACGCGGCTCAACCTCGGCACCGCGAGGAAGGTCAACTGGCCGCGCGCCTGCACGTGGTGGACGCCGTCCAGCTCCTCCAGGGTGATCCGCGTCCGGGCGAGCCTGTGCAGCGCCACGGCGACGGCGACGGCGATGCCGACGGCCACCCCCTCCAGCACCCCGCCCAGCACGACGGCCACGATGGTCGTCGCGTAGACCAGCACCTCGCGGTGCCGGGTGACCGTCCGCAGGTGCGTGATGGACACCATCTGGATCCCGACGGCCATCACCAGCGCGGCCAGGGCCGCGAGCGGGATCAGATCGAGGACCGGGACGAGCAGTCCTGCCGCGACCAGCACCCACAGGCCGTGGAACATGGCCGATCTGCGGCTGACGGCGCCGGCCTTGACGTTGGCCACGCTGCGGACGGCGACTCCCGTGATCGGCAGCCCGCCCAGGGCCCCGGACACGATGTTCGCCGCGCCCTGACCGCGCAGCTCGCGGTCGAGGTCGGCGCGGGGCGGGCGGTTCTCCGTACCGCGCTCGGAGGCGATCAGCTTGTCGGTGGCCACGGAGGACAGCAGGGATTCCACGCTGCCGACCAGGGTGATCGTCAGTACGGCGGCGATCAGGCCGAGCACCGGCCCCTCGGGCAGTTCGGGCAGGGCGTGGCTGCGCCACGAGGGCAGGTCGACCCGGGGCAGGGTGAGCCCCGCGAGGACGGCGAACGCCGTCGCCGTGGCGACCGCGGCCAGGGCCGCCGGTACCTTCCGCAGGGCCGCGCCGGCCCGCCCGGGAATCCGGGACCAGCCGAGCAGCACGCACACGGTCAGCGCGCTCACTCCGAGTGCCGCCGGATGGAGGTCGGCCAACTGGGCCGGTAGTCCCTGGACGTTGGCCACGGCCGAGCTCTGCGGCGTGCCGCCGAGCACGATGTGGAGCTGGGCCAGGGCGATGGTCACGCCGATGCCCGCGAGCATGCCGTGCACGATCGCCGGACTGACCATGAGGGCCGAGCGGGCGGTCCGCAGGAAAGCGAGCCCGAGCTGGCAGCAGCCGGCCAGGACGGTGATGGCGCAGGTGGTGCGCCATCCGTAGCGCTGGATCAACTCGGCCGTCACCACGGTGAGTCCGGCGGCGGGCCCACTCACCTGGAGGGGGGCTCCGCCGAACCGTCCGGCCACGATCCCGCCGACCGCGGCGGCCACCAGTCCCGCTTGCAGGGGTGCTCCGGTGGCGAGCGCGATACCGAGGGAGAGCGGCAGGGCGATCAGGAAGACGGCGATGGAGGCGGACAGGTCCGCGGAGAGCCTTCCGCGCGGCCCCGGGGCGTCCTTGCCGCCGAGGGTGCCCTTCACGCCTCCGGCGCCCTTGGCGTCCTCGGTGTCGGGTGGGGGCGTCGCGGGCGTGTCCGTGGTGGGGGCGTGCGTCGTGCTGGTGCTGTGCGTGGTGGTGGGGTGCTGTGCCGCGGCGGCCTGGGCGGCCGGGCCCGGCACGGCTGGGGTGGGGGCTGTCATAGGTTCCCGTCTCCTCTGAGGAGGGATGAAGCGGCGGGAGTCTCAACACTCGGTAAATGGATGGTAATGGAGAGTAAAGGGAAGGCGAGGATAATACGGGCAAATGGTCTACGAATTAGCACTCAAGCATGAATAAGCATTTTGTCCGGCTTGTCATACCTTCCCTGAACCGGCCCCCGTGGGACGTTGCGGCGCGGAAGTCCTGCGTCGGGAACTGCGAGGGAGAGGTGTGCGGATGATCGCCGCCACGAAGAAGATCGCCGGAGGCCTGGTCGCCACGGCCTTGGTGCTCGGCGCCGCCGGGTGCAGCACGTCCGGGGCCGTGAAGCCCGCCGGTGGCCCGAACGCCAAGAAGGGCGCCGCCGCCCCGGAGGCCCCCGGCAGCGTCATGCGGCCGATCGGGGACGGCTCCACCGCCTACACCGGTCCCCAACCGAACGTGGTCAAGCCGCAGAAGCTGAAGGCGGGCGAGAAGCCGCCACAGTTCGTGGTGTTCTCGTGGGACGGGGCCGGCGAGGACAGCCAGAAGCTCTTCTCGCACTTCCGGGAAGTCGGGAAGAAGTACAACGCCCGGATGACCTACTTCCTCAGCGGCGTGTACCTGCTGCCCGAGGAGAAACGTTCCCTCTACACCGCCCCGCAGCACGACTCCGGCCGTTCCGACATCGGTTTCGGCGACCTGCAGGGCATCAAGGACACCGCCACCCAGGTCCGGGCCGCCTGGCTGGAGGGCAACGAGATCGGCACCCACTTCAACGGCCACTTCTGCGGACCCGAGGGAGGTGTCGGCACCTGGTCCGTGGAGGAGTGGAAGAGCGAGATCAACCAGGCCAAGTCCTTCGTCAAGAACTGGAAGACGAACGCGGGCCTCAAGGACATGGAAGCCCTGCCCTTCGACTACGACAAGGAGCTCATCGGGGCCCGCACCCCCTGCCTCGAAGGCCAGAAGAACTTCATGCTGGCCGCGAAGGACATGGGCTTCCGCTACGACTCCAGCGGCATCAGCAAGCAGATCTGGCCGAAGAAGACGGACGGGCTCTGGGACATCCCGCTCCAGTTGGTCCCGATGCCGGGCCGCGCCTTCGACACGCTGAGCATGGACTACAACTACATGGTCAACCAGTCGGGGACGACGTCCCAGGGCGACCCCTCGCAGCACCAGTACTGGGGTGACCAGATGCGTGACGGCCTGCGCCAGGCCTTCGACCGGGTCTACCAGGGCAACCGAGCGCCGCTGATCATTGGCAACCACTTCGAGTCGTGGAACGGCGGCACCTACATGCGCGCGATCGAGGAGTCGATCAAGAGCATGTGCACCAAGCCCGAGGTCCGCTGCGTTCCGTTCCGCGAGCTCGCCGACTGGCTGGACGCCCAGGACCCCAAGGCCCTGGAGTGGATGCGCACCCTCGACGTGGGCGAGACGCCCAAGGAGGGCTGGAACAAGTTCCTCACCGCGGGGCCGCCGGCACAACCGGCCGCCCCGTCGGGTGCCGCCGGGGTCAAGCCGGCTGAGGAGCGGGCTGCGGAGTCGGACGAGGGCTGACCAGCACCTCGTCGCGGATACCGACCGCCTCGTTCAGGACGAAGCCGGGGTCGACCTGCTCCGCCAGGTCGACCCCGGTCTTGGCGTTGCCCCAGCTCTCCGCGTTCCGCAGGTGGAAGTGCACCATCTGCTCGGTGTACTTGGTCCAGTCCCGGCCGGCGTAGGAGTCCTCGGCCGCGTCCTGGAGGGCCTGCAGGGCGAGCCGGTTGGTCGCCTCCAGCAGTTCGAAGGCGGCCGGACGGCCCTTCTCCATCGCCCGCACCCAGTCGGAGTGCCCGAAGGTGACCAGCAGGTCCTCGCCCACCTCGTCCTGGAGGAACTCGATGTCCTCCGGGCCCTGGACCTTGTTGCCGACCACCTTGAGCGTGACCCCGAAGTCCCGCGCGTACTCCTTGTACTGGCGGTAGACGGAGACTCCCTTGCGGGTCGGCTCGGCGACGAGGAAGGTCACGTCGAAGCGGGTGAACATGCCCGAGGCGAAGGAGTCCGAACCGGCCGTCATGTCGACGACGACGTATTCGTCGGGCCCGTCGACCAGGTGGTTCAGGCAGAGTTCGACCGCGCCGACCTTCGAGTGGTAGCAGGCCACCCCGAGATCGGCCTCGGTGAACGGCCCGGTGGCCATCAACCTGACGGGATCCCCGTCGAGCAGCAGCGTGTGGGCGCAGGCCTCGTAGACCGGGTTGTCCTCGGTGATCCGCAGCAGCCGCGAGCCGGTGCCGGGCGGGGTCGTCTTGATCATGCTGTCCGCGGACGCGATGCGCGGATTGGATCCGCGCAGGTACTCCTTGATCAGGGGTAGGTGCGCGCCCAGGGCGGGCAGCGCGGCGGCCTCGTCCTCGCCGAGCCCGAGGGCCGCGCCGAGGTGCTGGTTGATGTCGGCGTCCACCGCGACGACGGGGGCTTCATTGGCAGCGAGGTGGCGGATGAAGAGGGAGGACAGCGTGGTCTTCCCGCTGCCGCCCTTTCCCACGAAAGCGATCTTCATGTTCACCAAGGGTAGTGGGTCGATCGCATTCAGTGGTCAAGGTGAGTGAAGAAGACCACTCCAAGGAGGGGTCGGTGCTATGGGTGAGCAGTGCGTAGGCTCCCTACTTATGAGTAGTGCTTCTGACCCGCTGGCGCCCCTGGGCTCGCTCCCGGGTGTCGCAGAGTCCGTGGATTCCGTACGCAAGGCAGTGGACCGGGTCTACGGACACCGGGTGATGCGCCGCCGCAGCGGGGAGATCACCTCGGAGGCCGCGCTGCGCGGCGCCCGGGGCAGCGCGGCGCTGTCCGGCGCCGACTGGGCGTTGGAGGAGGTCCGCCGGCGGACCGACTTCGGCGCGGAGGCGGAGGCGCGGACGGTGGGTGCGGCCCTTCGTCTGACGGCGGAGGCCGGTCAACTGCTCAGCATCTGGCGCCAATCGCCGCTCCGGGTCCTGGCCCGGCTCCACCTCGTCGCCTCCGGGTCGACGGAAGCCGGGGACGTCGTGGGTCGACCCCGACTGGCCGGCGAGGCGGTGGACGAGCCTGTGGTGGACCTCCCGCTGCCCGGCGCGGATGAGGTGGCCGGCCGACTCGACGGCCTGTCCCGGCTGATCATCGCGGGCGGCTCCGCCCCCGCCCTGATCACGGGAGCGGTCGTGCACGGCGAACTGCTGGCCCTGCGCCCCTTCGGTTCCTACAACGGCCTGGTCGCGCGTGCCGCCGAGCGCATCGTGCTGATCAACAGCGGTCTCGACCCGAAGGCGATCTGCCCGGCGGAGGCCGGTCATGCGGAACAGGGCCGCGAGGCGTACCTGGCGGCCTTCGAGGGGTACGTCTCCGGCACCCCGGAGGGGATGGCGGCCTGGATCGCGCACTGCGGCCGGGCGATCGAGCTCGGCGTCCGCGAGTCGACGGCCGTCTGCGAAGCGCTCCAGCGCGGCGCGGCCTGACCCGCTCCAACCTTGTCCTGCCCTGCCCTGCCCTGACCTCGTCCGGCCTGACCTGAGCTGACCCGGGTCGGCGCGGACGGGCCGTCGGGAGGCGGGACGGGGGCGAAGCGCCCCCGGACATGGGTTGCGGCGACACCGTCTTGCTTTGGTGTCGCCGCTGGCACTTGCGCCCAGTTACCAAGCGTCCTCGATGATTGCCCATCAGGTCGGGGACTTTGCCCGTTACCTGGTGCGGCTGGCCCGTAATCGACGGGTCGACGTCGCGTGGGTGCTCGGCGTTCGTGCTTCGGTCCGTGGGCCTTACTGCGTTTTAAAGATGATCCTCTCGGATGTTCTTTGGTCTCGCGGGCCGTGATTCCTTTGTACTCCGCTTCCGGGCGGAGCGAAACCCCTGGCCACAGTTCTTTACTTTCCGGGACGATGCGGGGCGATCCGGACACCCCGTGTCCCTGTGGGTCGGACGGCCCGGGGGCGGGCCGTCCGGCGGCGTGGTGGTTCTCCGGTCGGGGGGTCGGGCCTACGCGGGGCTCGTCGCCGCCCGGCGGCGGCTCGCGTACCAGACCAGCCCGGCGGTGGCCGCGGCCGCGCCGACGGCCGCCGCGGCGACCAGGGCGGGTCGCGCTGGCATCGACAGCCCGGGCAGTCGCTGCTTCAGGCGGACCGGCTTGTTGAACACCAGCACGGGCCACTCCCGCGCGACGGCCTCGCGGCGCAACGCCCGGTCGGGGTTGACCGTGTGCGGATGGCCGACCGCCTCCAGCATCGGCACGTCGGTGATCGAGTCGCTGTAGGCGTAGCACCGCGAGAGGTCGTACCCCTCGGACTCCGCGAGCTCCCGCACCGCTTCGGCCTTGGTCGGACCGTAGGCGTAGTACTCGATCTCGCCGGTGAAGCAGCCGTCCTCGCCGACCACCATCCGGGTCGCCACGACCCGGTCCGCCCCGAGCATCTCGCCGATGGGCTCGACGACTTCGGCTCCCGAGGTCGACACGATCACCACGTCACGGCCGGCGGTGTGGTGGGCCTCGATCAGCGACGCCGCTTCGTCGTAGATGATCGGGTCGATCAGGTCGTGCAGGGCTTCGGCGACGATCTCCCGTACCTGCTGGACGTTCCACCCCTTGCAGAGGGCGGAGAGGTACTCCCGCATCCGCTCCATCTGGTCGTGGTCGGCGCCACCGGCCAGGAAGATGAACTGCGTGTACGCGGTGCGCAGCACGGCCCGCCTGTTGATCAGGCCGCCCTGGTAGAAGGACTTGCTGAACGTCAGGGCGCTGGACTTCGCAATGACCGTCTTGTCCAGGTCGAAGAAGGCAGCGGTCCGAGGCGAGGAGTGCGGCAAGGGCTGATTTTCCACGACCCGAGCATATGCGCCCACCATTCGGCGTAAGGTGCGGCGCGTGGGTTTGCTTGAGAAGCCTCTCGGGTACACCATGGAAGTCACGGATCGTTCGCGACCGTGCTAACCCGGTCTGGCTCCTCCCCCCCCGAGTCGGACCGTGGGGACGACCCCCGCTCTCCCCCCCGGCGGGGGTCGTCGCATGTCCGGACGCGGTTTGCGTCCCGTGCTCACGACCTTCAGTGACCATCTCTCCGGTCCTTCCTCTGTGGTCGACCTTCTCGGCGAAGGCCCTCACTCCATCGAACTCGTCACTCTGTGTAGTTGTTCCGCCGCGCTCCGGAACTCACCTGATGGTGTGGCGAAGTTATTCACAACCGCCTTCTTGTCCACAGTTTTCACGCAAGATCCACTTCAATTTCCGGAACCTTGCACCGTGATTCCAGCCGCGAAGTCCGCGGTTCCTGGATTTGCAGTGAGAAGGGGGCGGAGATCGTGGCTGGATCGAAGTCGTGTGAAGCACCGGAACCCTTGGTGGCCGGTGGGGACGGGCGGTCCGCCCGGACCGGTGGCGCCGGCCCGGCCGGCGGGCGGCCGTTGATCATCACCGAGGATCCCCTGTTGCTCGACGACCTGCTGCGGCTGTGCGCCGCTGCGGGCGCCGAGCCCCATGTGCACCACGCGGTGCCGGAGCAGGGCGGAGCCGACCGGGGCGGCGGAGCCGGGGAGGACGGCGGCCGGGATCCGGCCGGACCGGTCGGGGGTATCGGCTGGGAGAGCGCCCCGCTCGTACTCGTCGGGGACGACGCCGCCGGCCGGGTGCGCGGAGCGCCGCGCAGGGACGGGGTGTTCCTCGTCGGCCGTGAACTCGACGACCCCCGGGTCTGGCAACGGGCCGTGGAGATCGGAGCGGAGGAGGTGCTGCGGCTGCCAGATGCCGAAGGCCTGCTCGTCGACCGCATCGCCGACGTGGTGGAAGGGATCGGCCGGCCCGCCCTCGCCGTCGGGGTGATCGGCGGCAGCGGCGGCGCGGGCGCTTCGACACTTGCCTGCGCCCTCGCCCTGCGGGCCGCCCGCGCCGGGGAACGCACCATCCTCATCGACGGGGACCCGCTCGGCGGCGGCATGGACGTACTGCTCGGTGGCGAGAGCGCCGAGGGGCTGCGCTGGCCCGACTTCGCCGCCTCCCGCGGCCGGGTCGGCGCCGGGGCGCTGGAGGAGTCCCTGCCGGAGCTGCACGCGTTGCGGGTGCTGAGCTGGGACCGCGGGGACCGGGTGGTGGTGCCGCCCGCCGCGATGCGGTCCGTCGTGGCCGCCGCCCGACGCCGGGGCGGGGTGGTGGTCGTCGACCTGCCCCGACGGGTCGACGAGGCCGTGGCCGAGGTGTTGGCCCAGCTCGACCTGGTGCTGATGGTGGTGCCCGGCGAACTGCGGTCCGTGGCCGCGGCGGGGCGGGTGGCCGCCGGGGTTCGCATGGTGGCCCGGGACGTCCGCGTGGTCGTACGGGGCCGCTGTGCCCATGGGCTCGACGCCGAAGCGGTAGCGCTACTGCTGGGAGTTCCCCTGGCCGGAGAAGTACCCGTCGAGGTGGGGCTGCCCGGGCGGGTGGCGGAAGGGGAGCCCCCGGGTTCGCGGGGCACCCTGGCCCGTTTCTGCGACGGCTTCTGGCAGCGCGCGCTCGGTACCGCCCAGGGGGTGCCGGCATGAGCAGCGCGGTCCTGCTGGACGCGGTGCGCCAGCACCTCGCCGAGAGCGGCGGCGAGCCGACCCCGGCCCGGGTCGCCGCGGCGCTGCGGGCCCAGGGGCGCCTGCTCGGAGATGCGGAAGTGCTGGGCGTGGCAGCGGAGTTGCGGTCCGAGCTCGTCGGAGCGGGGCCGCTGGAACGGCTGCTGGCCGACCCTGACGTCACCGACGTGCTCGTCGCAGCACCGGACCGGGTGTGGGTGGACCGGGGCGGCGGGCTCGAACTGACCGGGGTGACCTTCGCCGACGCGGAGGCCGTGCGCAGGCTGGCCCAGCGGCTGGCCGCCGTCGCCGGGCGGCGCCTCGACGACGCCCGACCCTGGGTGGACGCCCGCCTGCCCGACGGGACCAGGCTGCACGCGGTGCTGCCCCCGGTGGCCGTCGGTTCGGCGTGCCTGTCCTTACGGGTGGTACGGCCGAAGGCCTTCACACTGGACGAGTTGGTCGCCGCGGGGACCCTCCCGCCCGGCGGGCAGCGACTGCTGCGGGCGATGGTCGAGGCCCGGCTGTCCTTCCTCGTCTCCGGCGGGACCGGAACGGGCAAGACCACCCTGCTCAGCGCCCTCCTGGGCCTCGTCGGACCGGGCGAGCGGATCGTCCTGGCCGAGGACTCCGCCGAACTGCGCCCCGACCATCCCCATGTGGTGAGGCTGGAGACCCGTCCCGCCAACCAGGAGGGGGCAGGCCTGGTGACGCTGGCGGACCTGGTCCGGCAGGCCCTGCGGATGCGGCCCGACCGGCTCGTGGTGGGTGAGGTGCGCGGCGCCGAGGTCGCCGATCTGCTGGCCGCGCTGAACACCGGGCACGAAGGCGGGTGCGGCACGGTGCATGCCAACGCCGCCGCGCACGTCCCGGCCCGGTTGGAGGCGCTCGGCACGGCCGCCGGGTTGGACCGGACGGCGCTGCACAGCCAGTTGGCGGCGGCGCTGACCCTGGTGGTCCACCTTGCCCGGGACCGGAGCGGGCGCCGCCGGGTCGCCGAGGTGCACGTGCTGGAACGGGACCCGGCCGGGCTGGTGGTGACCGTACCCGCCCTGCGCTGGGGGATCCGGGGCTTCGTGCGGGAGCAGGGCTGGGCGCGGCTGGGGCCGCTGCTCGGGGGTGCGCGGTGAACGCCGTGCCGGTCGGCTCCGTGCCCCTGTTCGCCGGGCTGTTGTGTGCCGGGGCGGCCGCCTGGATGTTGACCGGGGGCGATCAAGGGCAACGGCGGGCCAAGCTGGTCCTCGCCGGAGGAGGAGCCGTCCCACCCGGTGGGCCTCTGCACCTGAGGCGGTTGGCGGCCTCCGCGCGAGTACGCGCCGGGCGATGGCGGGAGTGGGCCGTCCCGGCGGTCGCTCTGCTGATCGCCCTGTGGGGCGGATCCGTGATCCCGCTGCTGCTGGGGGTGGCGTCCGTGCCGCTGCTGAAACGGTGGCTGAGGTCGGCGGAGCGGGAGCGTGCCCGTACGGCAAGGGCCGCCGGGGTGATGGCGCTGTGCGGGGCCGTCGTGGGGGAACTGAGGTCCGGGGCGCAGCCCGGGCAGGCCCTCACCGTGGCGATGCGCCGCACGGTCGCGGGCCCCGGCGGTCCCGGGGCGGCGGAGGCGGGCGTGCTGGCCGCCGCGGCCTTCGGCGGGGACGTGCCCGGTGCGCTGCGCCAGGCCGCGCGGGAGCCGGGCGCGGAGGGGCTGGCCGGGATGGCCGCCTGCTGGCACGTCTCGGTGGACGGGGGCGCCGGGCTCGCCGCCGGACTTGACCGGCTGGAAGGGGCGTTGCGGGCCGAGCGGGACCGGGAGGAGTCATTGCGGGCCCAGTTGGCGGGGGCCAGGTCCACGACGGTGGTGCTCGCCTTGCTGCCGCTGGTGGGGCTGCTGATCGGAACCGGTCTCGGGGCCGACCCGCTGCGTGTGCTGCTGCACTCCCCGATGGGGTGGGGCTGCCTGGTGGCGGGCGGGGTGCTGGAAGCGGCGGGACTGCTCTGGTGCCGCCGGATCGTACGGGCGGGGGAGCGGTGATGGGCGGGCCGGATGTCCACAGGCTGGGGACGGCTTGTTGCCTGGCGGTCCTGGTGTGGTGGGCGACCTCGGCGCTGTGGGCCGGGCTGCGGAGCCGCACGGCGCGGCGCAGGATCGCAGGTCTCTTCCGTCGGGAGCAGGTCTGCGGCCGACCGCGGTGGAAACCCGGGACCAGGCAGGCGGTCGCCGCGTGGGCCGGGCCGGGCGGCGTTCTGGCGGCGGGCTGGTGGGTGGTCGGCGGCCCGGCGGGACTCCTGGTCGGGTGCGCGGCGGCCTTCGCGGCGAGGCGCCTGCTGCTGAGGGCCGCACGGCGGCCGGCCGGGGTCGATACCCGTGAGGCGGAACGGCAGTTGCCCTTCGCCGCCGACCTGCTGGCCGCCTGCCTGGCGGCGGGGGCCGGGCCGGTCGAGGCCGCCGAGGTGGTGGGGGAGTCGGTGGGCGGCCCGGTGGGCGAGCGGTTGGCGATGGCCGGGGCGGAACTGCGACTCGGAGGCGAACCGGGCGCCGCGTGGGGGAGGTTGGCCGGCATACCGGGCGCCCGGGGCCTGGCGGAGTGCCTGGAGCGGGCGGCGCGGACCGGGGCGCCCGCCGCCGAACCGGTCTCCCGACTGGCGGCCGCCCTGCGGGCCGAACGGATGAGACGGGCAAGCGCCGGGGCGCAGCGTGCGGCGGTACTCGTCACGGCGCCGGTGGGGCTCTGTTTCCTCCCCGCGTTCCTTGCGATCGGAGTGGCTCCGGTGGTGATCGGAATGGCCTCGGGGCTGCTCTCCGGGAACTGAAAAACAGCAATCGAAACCTGAAATTACATCAAGAACGTAATCCCACAGGAGGTTTGTCATGAGGATCATCTGGTTCCGACTGCGGAAGGCTCTGGGCAGTCGTGGTGGCGACACCGGAATGTCGACTTCGGAATACGCCATGGGCACGATCGCGGCCTGTGCGTTCGCGGCTGTTCTGTACAAGGTGGTGACGAGCGACGTGGTCTCGACGGCGCTCCAGTCGACCATCGGAAAGGCGCTCGATGCGCCGTTCTGAGCGAAAGCCGCCGGGAAACGCGGAACCCGGGGCGGACCGCGGATACGTGACGGCCGAGGCGGCCATGGTGATCCCCGCCCTGGTCCTGTTCGCGGCGCTGCTGGTGTGGGCGCTGATGGCGGCCGCGGCGCAGATCCGGTGCGTGGACGCCGCCTGGGCAGGGGCTCGGGCCGCGGCCCGGTCCGAGCCCATGGAAGTGGCGGTGGCCGCGGCCCGGGCGGCCGCCCCGCCGGGAGCGGAGGTGGAGGTGGAGCGCGCGGGCGACCTGTGGCGGGTCAGGGTCACCGCGCCGGCGCCTGGTCCCGACCGGCTGCCGGTGCGGATCGGGGCGCGGGCGGTGGCCCTGGCCGAGGACAGCGTGGGGCCGCCGCCGTGAGCCGCGACCGGGGTTCCGCGACGGTGTGGGCAACGGTGGCCGTAACGGTCCTGGGCGCCGTGTTCGGTGGCGTACTGCTGCTCGGCCAGGCGGTCGCGGCCCGCCACCGCGCGGGTGCGGCGGCCGACCTCGCCGCCATCGCGGCGGCTGCGAGCTGGTCGCACGGCCCCGCCACGGCCTGCGCGGCGGCGGCCAGGGTGGCCGGGGCGCAGGGCGCGAGCGTGACCGCGTGCCGGGTCGAGGGGGAGGTCGCCGAGATCACGGCTCGCGCCGAAGCGGGCCCCTTCGCCCCGACCCAGCACTCCAGAGCCGGCCCGCCCTTGCCTTCGGTGGGAGGTGGGTGAGAGCTGTGGGGCTGGGTGGCGGCCTTTGGGGGGAGGGGGTGCGGGGCGTGTGGGCGTGCGGTGGTCTTCGGTGGCAGGGGGTGCGGGCCGGGCGGTCGCGCAGTGGCTTTCGGCGGCAGGGGGCGCGGGGCGTGGGGTCGTGCGGTGCTTTCCGGTGGGAGGGGGAGAAGGCCGTGGGCCGCGCGGGGGCTGCGCCGGGAGGGGCGATGGGGTCGTGGGCCTGGTGGTCGCCTGTGCCGGAACGGGGCGAGCGGATGAGTGCGGCCGGCCGTGAGGTGGGGCGGAGGGTTCGGTGCGGCAGGCCGAGGGGCCTGGGTAAGGCCCGGTTCGGCGGAGCACCGGCGGGCCGGCGGGTGGCAGGGGCTCCGGGCATCCCCGGTTCCCGGCCGCGCCCGCCCGCTGAATCGTGAGGGTTCCGGTGCCTGCGGTTCCCGGTTCGCCTGCGTCACAGGGGCGGTCCGGCCTCCTGGCTCTGGCCTCCCCGGCTTCCGGGGACTCTCGGATTCCTCGGGCTGCCGGCCTCTCCGGCCTCTCCGGCCTCTCCGGCTTCCCCGGCTTCCCCGGCTTCCCCGGCTCTCGGATCCTGCAGGCCTTCGACCCCCGCCTCTCAGGCTTCCGGCCCCGCTGGCCTTCGGGCTTTCCGGTGCCGCGTGTGGAGAGGGTGGGGGAGTTGTGTGGAGGGATTTCGTGGGTGGGTCGGGCCTTCGGGAAGAAGCGGGGGCGATTTTCAGCCATCTCGGTGATGGGGTTCGGTCGTCTCGCGTTCGGGTTTCGGAGGGTCGCTTGGGATGTTTCGGAATGATTTGCGCGGCTGTTTCTGGGGCGCGGCCCGTGGGCCCTGAAGGGGGTTTGTGGCGCTTTGGTTCCCGCCCTGGCCCTGTGGGGCCATCGGCGCCCGCAGGGGCGGTGGTGGGGCCCTGGGGTCCCGGCCTGCCGTCTTCAGGGCGCGGGCGTGGTCAGGCGCGGTGGTCCCGCTCGTCTCCGGCAGGCGGGCAGTTCGGGGCCGTGGTGGTTCCGGCCCCGTCCCGACCCGGGTATGCCGGGCGACCCGCTCCCACCGACGCCCGACGGTCTCGGTGCGGGGCGGGCGGGGCGGGGGCGGCGTTTTACGTGGGTGGGGGTGGGGCGAGGAGGTGGGTGAGGAGGCGGATGGCGCCGCGTTTGTGGAGGGGGTCGTTGCCGTTGCCGCACTTGGGGGACTGGATGCAGGAGGGGCAGCCCGCCTCGCACTCGCAGGCGGCGATGGCGTCCCTGGTGGCCGTCAGCCAGGCCCGCGCCGTGTGGAAGGCACGCTCGGCGAATCCGGCGCCGCCCGGGTGGCCGTCGTACACGAACACCGTGGGCAGCAGGGTGTCGGGATGCAGCGGTACGGAGACGCCGCCGATGTCCCAGCGGTCGCAGGTCGCGAACAGCGGGAGCAGGCCGATGGAGGCGTGTTCGGCGGCGTGCAGGGCGCCGCCGAGGATCTCCGGGTTGATCCGGGCCTCGTCCAGCTGGTCCTCGGTGACCGTCCACCACACGGCCCTGGTGCGCAGGGTGCGCGGCGGCAGGTCCAGCTTGGCCTCGCCCAGCACCTCGCCGGTGATCAGTTTGCGGCGCAGGTAGGAGACCACCTGGTTGGTGACCTCCACGGACCCGAAGCAGAGCCGGGCCGCGCCCCACGGGATCTCGGTCTCGGTCTCCAGGATCGAGATGGAGGTGGTGTCGCGGGCCGTGGTCGAGAACGGCGGGCTCGCTTCCTCGACGAGGGCCACCGAATCCTCCAGGTCCAGGTGTTTGACCAGGTAGGTGCGGCCCTGGTGGAGGTGGACGGCACCGTCGTGGACGGCGGTGTGCGAGGCGGACTCGTCGACGGTGCCCAGCAGCCGTCCGGTGGCGGCCTCCACGATCTGCACGGGCCGGCCACCGCCGCCCCGGATGTCGGTGAGGTCCGATGCCCGCTCGCGGCGGGTCCAGTGCCAGGCCGTCGCCCGGCGGCGCAGCAGCTTCGCCGCCTCCAGCTGGGGCAGGAGGCCGTGCGCGGCCGGGCCGAAGAGGTCCAGGTCCGCCTCGGTCAGCGGCAGCTCGGCTGCCGCCGCGCACAGGTGCGGGGCCAGGACGTACGGGTTGTCGGGGTCCAGGACGGTGGCCTCCACCGGCTGCCGGAACAGTGCCTCGGGGTGGTGGACCAGGTAGGTGTCCAGCGGGTCGTCCCGGGCGATCAGCACGGCCAGGGCGCCCTGCCCGGACCGTCCGGCGCGGCCGGCCTGCTGCCACAGGGAGGCCCGGGTGCCGGGGTAGCCCGTGATCAGGACGGCGTCGAGGCCGGACACGTCCACGCCCAGTTCCAGCGCGGTGGTCGCGGCCAGGCCCAGCAGCTCGCCCGAGTGCAGGGCCCGCTCCAGGGCGCGGCGCTCCTCGGGCAGGTAGCCGCCCCGGTAGGCCGCGACACGCCGGGGCAGCGTGCGGTCCACCTCCGCGAGTCTCTCCTGGGCGATCACGGCGATCAGTTCGGCCCCGCGCCGGGAGCGGACGAAGGCGACCGTGCGGACCCCCTGGACGACCAGGTCGGTCAGCAGGTCGGCCGTCTCGGCGGTCGCGGTGCGGCGTACGGGGGCGCCCTTCTCGCCCTTGAGGTCGGTCAGTGGCGGCTCCCACAGGGCGAAGACGACCTCGCCGCGCGGTGAGGCGTCGTCGGAGACCTCGGTGACGGGCACGCCGGTCAGCCGGGACGCCCCCGTCGCCGGGTCGCTCGCGGTGGCGGAGGCCAGCAGGAAGACCGGCTCGGAGCCGTAGCGGGCGCACAGGCGCCGCAGCCGGCGCAGGACCTGGGCGACGTGGGACCCGAAGACCCCGCGGTAGGTGTGGCACTCGTCGATGACGACGTAGCGCAGGGCCTTCAGGAACGACGACCAGCGCGGGTGGGCGGGCAGGATCCCCCGGTGCAGCATGTCCGGGTTGGTCAGTACGTAATTGGCGTACTGGCGCACCCATTCCCGTTCCTCGAACGGGGTGTCGCCGTCGTACACGGCGGGTCGGACCGCGTTTCCCAGCGGCGCGGCCAGCTCGCGGACGGCGCGCCGCTGGTCGGCGGCCAGAGCCTTGGTGGGGGCCAGGTAGAGGGCGGTCGCACCCCGGCCGTTCGGTGCCTCGGCGCCGTCCGCGAGGGCGGAGAGCACCGGGGCGAGGTAGGCCAGCGACTTGCCGGAGGCGGTCCCGGTGGCGACGACCACCGACTCGCCGTCGAGCGCGAGCTCGACGGCGGCCGCCTGGTGTTCCCACGGATGGTCGATGCCGGCGGCCGAAATCGCGGCTACGACATCCGTTCGGATGCGATCGGGCCAGACCGCATGACGACCCGCCCGAGGGGGCAAGTGCTCCGTATGAGTGATGCGCGCAGCTCGGGAAGACCCCCGTGACAACCGGTCCAGGACCGTGTCGGGAGTGGGTCGTGCGTCCGCGGGCGCCGTGGGCCGACCGGGGCGGTGAGTGTTGGCCATTGGCATCGAGTGTGTCACTGGCGTGCGGGACAATGGTCCCAAGGCGTCGTGCGCGCCTGCCGGTAAGTGATTGAATGCCATCGCGGCAGCCGATCCCTCTCCCAGCCTTCGGGTGGGGGAGGCCCCTGGGGGGCGCCGCTCGATAGCAAGGTGCTGGAGGATCCGTGGACCTGTCCCTGTCGACTCGCACTGTCGGCGACCGCACGGTCGTAGAGGTCGGTGGCGAGATTGATGTGTATACCGCGCCCAAGCTGCGCGAGCAGTTGGTGGAGTTGGTGAACGACGGCAGCTACCACTTGGTTGTCGACATGGAGCGAGTGGACTTCCTCGACTCCACCGGCCTCGGTGTGCTCGTGGGAGGCCTCAAGCGCGTCCGCGCGCACGAGGGCTCGCTGCGTCTGGTCTGCAACCAGGAGCGCATCCTGAAGATCTTCCGCATCACCGGTCTGACCAAGGTGTTCCCGATCCACACCACGGTGGAAGACGCCGTCGCAGCCACCGACTGACGTGCTCCTGGCGCCTGCCGCCGGAAACGGCGCAGGCGCCGACGAGGAGCGGGGGTACCGGGCCATGGGCGGTCCGGGCCCCTGTCAAGTCACGCCCGTAGTCCGAGGGGGACGCACATGGCCACCGTTGAACTGCGCTTCAGCGCCCAGCCCGAACACGTCCGGACGGCCCGCCTCGTCGCGGCCGCCGTGGCGCGCCGGGCAGGGGTGGAGGAAGCCGTGCTCGACGAGGTCCGCCTCGCCGTGGGCGAGGCGTGTTCGCGTGCCGTCGGACTGCACCGGAGCAACGGACTGACCGCGCCCGTCCGGGTGGTGCTGACCGAGGAGGAGAAGTCGTTCTCCATCGAGGTCGGCGACGAGGTGCCCGGGCCGGCAGGTGGTGCCATCGACGCCGTTCCCGGCATCGCGGCCGTCCTGGACCCGGACATCGACGGTGAGGACGAGATGGGCCTCGCCGTGATCAGCGGGCTCGTCGACGACGTCTCCGTGTCCGCGGACGAGTCGGGCGGAACGATTCGGATGAGCTGGCCCGTCTCCGGGTCCGCCCGGGTTTCGTAGCGTCAGGCCGCTCCGTAGCCGTAGCCGTAGCCGTGGTCGCCGCGCACGCCGTCGCTTCCTGGGCGCGGCCGGTGGGGCCGAGCGGCCTTGAGGCGTGCCCCCGTGAAGTCGGCGGATCGAGCCGGACCCGGATCAGTTCGGCGGCGGCCTCAGTGGCTCCCGCTGGCGCCGCGCCCGCTTCCGGGTAGGCCCGGGCGCGTGCCCGGGACGTCGCCGTGCCGGCGCGGATCGTATCGTCCGATCTTTATCAAGGCCCTGTTGAGCAGGGCCTTTTGCATTTCTCCGAAAAACCCTCTAGATCGTTGATCAGCCGTCAATGCCTTTGCCCCATTACTTCTTTCGAGGGTAATGGAGTGACGCGATCCATTGATGAGGAGCAAGTGCGGGCCAATTCCGTTTCACGCACACTGTTTTGATCAGGTCGCGCTCCCTACAATCCGTCCACATCTTGAGCTCATCACGTCAAGGAGGACGAATGACGGGGCTCTTCACCCCTATCGCGCCGGATCGCGCACATGATCTGGCAGCCGCAGTACTCACCGATGACAATCGACTCATCGTCATCGTCATCGCCGTCGTCGCGTTGGCCGCGCTCGTCGTCGCGCAGATCCTGACCCGCCAGGTCCTCGCCGCGGACGAGGGCACCGACAGCATGAAGAAGATCGCCGCGGCCGTTCAGGAAGGCGCCAACGCCTATCTCGGACGCCAGTTGCGCACCCTCGCCGTCTTCGCCGTGGTCGTCTTCTTCCTGCTCTTCCTGCTTCCCGCCGACGACTGGTCGCAGCGTGGGGGCCGCTCCGGCTTCTTCCTCGTCGGCGCGCTCTTCTCGGCCGCCACCGGCTACATCGGCATGCGTCTCGCGGTGCGCGCCAACGTCCGCGTCGCGGCCGCCGCGCGGGAGGCCACTCCGGCCGAGGGCGAGCCCGCCAAGGACCTCACCGACGTGTCCCACAAGGCCATGAAGATCGCCTTCCGCACCGGTGGCGTGGTGGGCATGTTCACCGTCGGTCTCGGCCTGCTCGGCGCCTCCTGCGTCGTGCTGGTCTACGCGGCCGACGCGCCCAAGGTGCTGGAGGGGTTCGGCCTGGGCGCCGCGCTGATCGCCATGTTCATGCGTGTCGGAGGCGGCATCTTCACCAAGGCCGCCGACGTCGGCGCCGACCTGGTCGGCAAGGTCGAACAGGGCATTCCGGAGGACGATCCGCGCAATGCCGCGACCATCGCCGACAACGTGGGCGACAACGTCGGCGACTGCGCGGGGATGGCGGCCGACCTGTTCGAGTCGTACGCCGTCACCCTGGTGGCGGCGCTCATCCTGGGCAAGGCGGCCTTCGGCGACCTCGGGCTCGCCTTCCCGCTGATCGTGCCCGCCATCGGTGTCGTCACCGCCATGATCGGCATCTTCGCGGTCGCGCCGCGCCGGTCCGACCGCAGCGGCATGACCGCGATCAACCGCGGCTTCTTCATCTCCGCCGTGATCTCCCTGGTGCTCGTCGGGATCGCCGTCTACGCGTACCTGCCGTCCACGTACAAGGAGCTCGTCGGGGTCGAGGACGCCGCCATCGCGAACCACTCCGGTGACCCGCGGGTCCTGGCGATCGTCGCCGTCGCGATCGGCATCGTGCTGGCCGCCCTGATCCAGCAGCTGACCGGCTACTTCACCGAGACCAGCCGGCGTCCCGTCCGGGACATCGGAAAGTCCTCCCTGACCGGCGCCGCCACCGTCATCCTCGCCGGCATCTCCGTCGGCCTGGAATCCGCCGTGTACACGGCGCTGCTGATCGGCCTCGGCGTGTACGGGGCCTTCCTGCTCGGCGGGACGTCGATCATGCTGGCGCTCTTCGCGGTGGCGCTGGCCGGTACCGGGCTGCTGACCACCGTCGGCGTCATCGTCGCGATGGACACCTTCGGTCCGGTCTCGGACAACGCGCAGGGCATCGCGGAGATGTCCGGCGACGTCGAGGGAGCGGGCGCGCAGGTCCTCACCGACCTGGACGCCGTCGGCAACACCACCAAGGCCATCACCAAGGGCATCGCCATCGCCACCGCCGTCCTCGCGGCGGCCGCCCTGTTCGGCTCGTACAACGACGCGATCGCCGGCGCGGTGAAGGAGGTCGGGGCGAAGGCCGGGGAGTTGAACCTCAGCCTCGACATCGCCCAACCGAACAACCTCGTCGGCCTGATCCTGGGCGCGGCCGTCGTGTTCCTGTTCTCGGGTCTGGCCATCAACGCCGTGTCCCGTTCGGCCGGCGCCGTCGTCTACGAGGTGCGCCGTCAGTTCCGCGAGCACCCCGGGATCATGGACTACACGGAGAAGCCCGAGTACGGCCGCGTCGTGGACATCTGCACCAAGGACGCCCTGCGCGAGCTCGCCACGCCCGGGCTGCTCGCCGTGCTCACCCCGATCGCGGTGGGCTTCTCCCTGGGCGTCGGCGCGCTCGGTTCCTTTCTCGCGGGAGCCATCGGCACCGGCACGCTGATGGCCGTTTTCCTCGCCAACTCCGGTGGCGCGTGGGACAACGCGAAGAAGCTCGTCGAGGACGGCCACCACGGGGGCAAGGGCAGCGAGTCCCACGCCGCCGTCGTCATCGGTGACACGGTCGGCGACCCGTTCAAGGACACCGCCGGACCGGCCATCAACCCGCTGCTCAAGGTGATGAACCTGGTGGCGCTGCTGATCGCCCCCGCCGTGGTCCAGTTCAGCTACGGCGACGACACCAGCCCGACCGTACGGGCCGTCGTCGCGATCCTCGCCATCGGTGTGATCATCGGCGCGGTGTACGTCTCCAAGCGGCGGGGCATCGCCGTGGGCGACGAGGGCGAGGACGAGGACTCGCAGGCGGATCGGGTGGCCCAGTCGCCCGGGCCGGCGGTGGTTTCCTGACGTTCGGACCACCGGCTGCCGCTCCGGAGCCCTGGCCTCCGGAGTTTTGACCTCCGAGGGCGACCGGCTCGAAGATGCGCCCGAACGGCGGACGGGCGACGCGTAGCGACGCGTCGTCCGTCCGCCTTTGTGCGTCCCCGGAGGGCCGGCGTGTATCTTCCGGGCCGAGAGCCTTCGAAGGGACCAATCCGGTGAACAAGAAGTTTGCGGCCGCGGTGTCCGGCGGTGCGGTACTGATGCTCGTCCTGTCCGGCTGCGGCGGCGACGGGAAAGACGACAGCAAGCAGAAGGCCGACGCCTGGGCGAAGAAGGTCTGTGACAAGTGGGAGCCCGAGCTCACCAAGATCAAGACCACCAATGACGAGTTGAAGCGGGTGGCCACGCAGAGCAACAAGCCCGAAGAGGTCCAGCAGACCGACTCGGCGGCCTTCCAGTCGCTGTCCGACGCCTACAAGTCCATGGGCGGCGCGCTGACCGCGGCGGGCGAAGCGCCGGTCAAGGACGGCAAGGCGGCTCAGGACTCCGTGGTGAAGAGCTACGACCAGATCTCCAAGAGCTACATCGATCTGAAGACGAAGATCGACGCGCTCGACGCGAAGGACCAGAGCAAGTTCGCGGAAGGTCTCCAGCAGGTGGCGGGCGGCCTCACCGAGGTCGCGGCCAACGAGACGGCGAGCAAGCAGAAGCTGGAGTCCACCGGGCTCAAGGTGATCTACGGTCAGAAGGGCTGCCAGGTCACCACGCCCGCGACGGGCTGATCGCGACGCGGGCCGGTCGCGACGCGGGCCGACCGGTCGGCGCGGACCGGGTCGGCGCGGACCGGTCGCGGCGCGCGCCGATCGACGTACGGGGCCGGTGTCCGCTCCGATCGACGGAACCGGGCCGGTCCCCGCGCGGGACGGTCCGCCGTGCGGGACGGTCCGCCGCCCGCGTGGCTTCCCCGGGGCGGCGCTCCCCGCGCGTCGACCGCCGCTCCGGGCGGCCGAGTTCCTCCGTGGAGCCGACCGCCCTGCCGTGCGTCGGGGGTCGTTCGGTTTGCCGGCCCCAGCGGCCACAATGGACGCGTGAGTACCACCAGCCTTCCCTCTCCCGACAGCGCCGCCGAACTCCGCGCCGCCCTGCTCGCCGCCGGTTTCACCGCCGACGGGCTGCTCGACCTGCTCGGAGCCCCCGCCTACGCGGCGTTGGCCCGCAGCGAGACGGTTCCCGCCCTGCGGGCCACGCGCGGCGCCGGCGACGCCCCGCTCGCGAGCCTGGTCCGGCTCTTCCTCCTCCAGGAGTCCGTGCCGCACGTGCACGCCGCGGCCGCGCTGCCCGTCGAGGCCGCCCTCGCCGACGGCTGGTTGCGGCGCGAGGGGGACGAGGTGCACGCCACCGTCGACGTACGCCCGTACGGCGGACCGGAGGGCGAGGACTGGTTCATCGTCTCGGACCTCGGCTGCGCCGTCGGCGGAGCCGGCGGGATCGGCCGTCGGGAGGAGGGCGTGGTCCTCGGCGTGGGCGGCGCGTCCACCACCCTGGCCGGAATCACCGTGCGGATCCCCGTCGGCTCCGCCCTCGACCTCGGCACCGGATCCGGCATCCAGGCGCTGCACGCCGCCCAGCACGCGACCCGGGTCACCGCCACCGACGTCAACCCGCGCGCGCTGGAGTTCACCCGTTTGACGCTGGCTCTCTCCGGGGCGCCGGAGGCCGAACTGCTCGCCGGCTCCCTCTTCGAGCCGGTCGGGGACGCCACCTACGACCTCATCGTGTCGAACCCGCCGTTCGTGATCTCCCCCGGAGCCCGGCTGACCTACCGCGACGGCGGCATGAGCGGTGACGACCTGTGCCGGACGCTGGTCCAGGAGGCGGGCGCGCACCTGAACCCGGGCGGGTACGCGCAGTTCCTCGGCAACTGGCAGCACGTGGAGGGCGAGGACTGGCACGACCGGCTCCGCTCGTGGGTGCCGCGCGGCTGCGACGCCTGGATCGTGCAGCGCGACGTGCAGGACGTGACGCAGTACGCGGAGCTGTGGCTCCGCGACGCGGGCGATCACCGCACCGACCCGGCCGAGTACAACCGCCGTTACGAGGACTGGCTGGACGAGTTCGAGGCGAGCGGGACCAAGGCGGTCGGCTTCGGCTGGATCACCCTGCGCCGCACCGACGCGGCGGAGCCGTCGATCGTCGTCGAGGAGTGGCCGCACTCCGTGGAGCAGCCGCTAGGCGATGCCGTGCTCGCCCACTTCGCCCGGCAGGACTACCTGCGCGAACACGACGACGCGGCGCTGCTGGCCGGGTACTTCCGGTTGACTGCCGAGGTGGTGCAGGAACAGGTCGGCGCGCCGGGGGCGGAGGATCCGGAGCACGTCGTGCTGCGGCAGAACCGCGGCATGCGCCGGGCGACCAAGGTCGACACGGTCGGGGCGGGCTTCGCCGGAGTGTGTGACGGCTCACTCAGCGCCGGGCGGATCCTCGACGCGATCGCCCAGCTGATGGAGGAGGATCCGGTCGTCCTGCGGGACCGTACCCCGGAGGCCATCCGGCTGCTGGTGGAGCAGGGCTTCCTGGAGCCCCTGCCGGGAGGCGGCACGCCCTGAACCGCTTCCGGAGCCTCGCAGGGCCCTCGGGGGCACTTTCCGTACCCGTGATGTAACCCGGGGTTCGCCCGCCGTATCCCCACGGCCGGCAGGCTCCGGGGCAGCGGGATCCGGGGGGATCCCCGAGCGGCCCAGGGGTAAAGGGGAACGGCATGGAACGCGGTCCGGCGATCTTCGCGGCAGCCGTGTTCCTGCTGTTCGGAGCCGCTCTGCTGGTCTGGACGGGGGCGCGCGCCCTGCACCGCGCGCCGGTGGCCGAAGGCGTGCGCCCCGTCCTGGCCGTACCGCTGGCCCTGCTGGCCGGCGCGGGGTCGTTGGCCCTCGGGGTTTGGTGCCTCCAGCGCTTCTGAGGCGGGCCCGGCGATGATCTCCGTACGGGGTGAAACCCGACGTCGAGACGGGTGCGGAGGCGGGGCCAGACGGCCCTCAGGCCACTCCGGCCGGTGACCGGAAGGGGTCCGGCGCGGCATCCGGGCGGCAGAAATGGCACTTGTCGGGTTACCGTTCGAGTGGCCGTTGCGGGCTTGTGCCGTTTGACACGGGGGCGGGTTGTACCGTCACACTCCGCAGCGTCGCCGTACTGCGACCGAGTGCCGACCGGAGAGAAGAGCCAAGTTGTCCCCGACTAGCGAGACCGCAAAGGGCGGCCGCCGACTCGTCATCGTCGAGTCCCCTGCCAAGGCGAAGACGATCAAGGGCTACCTCGGCCCGGGATACGTCGTCGAGGCGAGCGTCGGGCACATCCGCGACCTCCCCAGCGGCGCGGCCGAGGTTCCCGACAAGTACACCGGCGAGGTGCGACGGCTCGGTGTGGACGTCGAACACGACTTCCAGCCGATCTACGTCGTCAACGCGGACAAGAAGGCACAGGTCCGCAAGCTCAAGGACCTGCTGGCCGAGTCCGACGAACTCTTCCTCGCCACCGATGAGGACCGCGAGGGCGAAGCCATCGCGTGGCACCTGCAAGAGGTCCTCAAGCCCAAGGTCCCCGTGCACCGCATGGTCTTCCACGAGATCACCAAGGACGCGATCCGCGACGCCGTCGCCAACCCGCGCGAGCTCAACCAGCGCATGGTCGATGCCCAGGAGACCCGCCGCATCCTCGACCGCCTCTACGGCTACGAGGTCTCGCCGGTCCTGTGGAAGAAGGTCATGCCGAAGCTGTCGGCGGGCCGCGTCCAGTCCGTCGCCACGCGCATGGTCGTCGAGAAGGAACGCGAGCGCATCGCCTTCCGCTCCGCCGAGTACTGGGACCTGACGGGCACCTTCGCCACCGGCCGCGCCGGTGACGCCTCCGACCCCTCCACGCTGGTCGCCCGGCTGAACACGGTCGACGGCAAGCGCGTCGCCCAGGGCCGCGACTTCGGCTCGACCGGCCGTCTCAAGAGCGAGGTCCTGCACCTCGACGAGGCGAACGCCAGGGCGCTCGCCGCCGCGCTGGAGCAGACGTCGTTCGCCGTCAGGTCGGTCGACTCCAAGCCCTACCGCCGCTCCCCGTACGCCCCCTTCCGCACGACGACGCTCCAGCAGGAGGCCTCGCGCAAGCTGGGCTTCGGTGCGAAGGCGACCATGCAGGTGGCCCAGAAGCTGTACGAGAACGGCTTCATCACCTACATGCGTACGGACTCCACGACGCTCTCCGACACCGCCGTGAACGCGGCCCGGGCGCAGGTCACCCAGCTGTACGGGGCCGACTACCTGCCCGAGAAGCCGCGCGTCTACGCCGGCAAGGTCAAGAACGCGCAGGAGGCGCACGAGGCGATCCGGCCTTCGGGTGATCGTTTCCGCACCCCGGCCGAGACCGGTCTGAGCGGCGACCAGTTCCGCCTGTACGAGCTCATCTGGAAGCGGACCGTCGCCTCCCAGATGAAGGACGCGACCGGCAACTCGGTGACCGTGAAGATCGGCGGCACCGCGTCGGACGGCCGGGACGCCGAGTTCAGCGCCTCCGGCAAGACGATCACCTTCCACGGCTTCATGAAGGCCTACGTCGAAGGCGCCGACGACCCGAACGCCGAGCTCGACGACCGTGAGAAGCGGCTGCCGCAGGTCGCCGAGGGCGACGCCCTGTCGGCCGAGGAGATCACCGCCGACGGCCACTCGACCAAGCCGCCGGCCCGGTACACCGAGGCCTCGCTGGTCAAGGAGCTCGAAGAGCGCGAGATCGGCCGACCTTCGACGTACGCGTCGATCATCGGCACCATCCTCGACCGCGGCTACGTCTTCAAGAAGGGCACGGCCCTCGTGCCGTCCTTCCTGTCGTTCGCCGTGGTGAACCTCCTGGAGACGCACTTCGGGCGGCTCGTCGACTACGACTTCACCGCGAAGATGGAGGACGACCTCGACCGCATCGCGCGGGGCGAGGCCCAGTCCGTGCCGTGGCTCAAGCGCTTCTACTTCGGTTCCGAGGACGCCTCCGAGGTCGTCCCCGCCAACGGCGACCACCTCGGCGGCCTGAAGGAGCTGGTCACGGACCTGGGCGCGATCGACGCCCGGGAGATCTCCTCCTTCCCCGTCGGCGACGACATCGTGCTGCGCGTCGGCCGCTACGGGCCGTACGTGGAGCGCGGCGAGAAGGACGCCGAGGGCCACCAGCGGGCCGACGTGCCCGACGACATGGCTCCGGACGAGCTGACCGTCGAGTACGCGGAGGAACTGTTCGCGAAGCCGAGCGGTGAATTCGAACTCGGCGCCGACCCGGTGAGCGGGAACCAGATCGTCGCGAAGGACGGCCGCTACGGGCCGTACGTCACCGAGATCCTCCCCGAGGGCACCCCGAAGACGGGCAAGAACGCGGTGAAGCCGCGGACGGCCTCCCTCTTCCAGTCGATGTCCCTGGACACCGTCACCCTCGACGAGGCGCTCAAGCTGATGTCGCTGCCGCGCGTCGTCGGAGTGGACGCGGAGGGCGTCGAGATCACCGCCCAGAACGGCCGCTACGGCCCGTACCTGAAGAAGGGCACGGACTCGCGGTCCCTGGAGACCGAGGACCAGCTCTTCGCGATCACCCTCGACGAGGCCCTCGCCATCTACGCCCAGCCCAAGCAGCGCGGGCGGGCGGCGGCCAAGCCCCCGCTCAAGGAACTGGGCACCGACCCGGTCAGCGAGAAGCCCGTCGTCGTCAAGGACGGCCGCTTCGGTCCGTACGTGACGGACGGCGAGACCAACGCGACGCTGCGCCGGGACGACGACGTCGAGACGATCACGCCCGAGCGGGGCTACGAGCTGCTCGCGGAGAAGCGGGCCAAGGGCCCGGCGAAGAAGACCGCGAAGAAGGCTCCCGCGAAGAAGGCGACGGCCAAGAAGGCCCCGGCGAAGAAGGCGACGGCCACCAAGACCGCCGCGAAGAAGACGACGGCGGCCAAGAAGACGACCACCGCCACGAAGGCGGCCGCGGCGAAGAAGACGACGGCCAAGAAGACGGCGGCCGTTCCGGCGTCGGAGGCGTAGCGGTCGGCGGGGCCGACCCGTCCGCCCGTACCGTCCGTCCGACCCTTCCGTCCGTACCTTCCGAGGGCCCCGCGCGATCCGCGCGGGGCCCTCGGGCGTCCCGCACCCGGCCGCGGGACGAGTGGGTGCGGGGTCACACCGAGCCCTGTCCACAGCCCAACGCAACCGCCAGGGACAGCGGATAGGCTGGGCGGATGACGCGAGCCGAGCAGCCAACGGTCGTGACCGACTCCGAGACCCCCACCTACGACGAAGCCCTGGCCGCGGACTCCCGCGAGCGAGCGGTGCGCGCTCTGCTGCGCACCCCCAGACTGCGCCGACTGTGGAGCGCGCAGCTGGTGAGCGGCATCGGCGATGCCCTCGCCCTGCTCGTCCTGGTGCTGCTGACGCTCCAGGCCGCCGTCGAGGCGGCCCCGGCAGGCCTCTTCGGCGACGGCTACCGGGGTGCGGCCTTCGCCGTCGCCGCGGTCTTCGGCGTGCGGATCCTCGCCACCGTGCTGTTCGGGGCGGTACTGCTCGGCCCGCTGGCCAAGCTCACCGCCCCCGGGGGCAAGCTGGACCGGCGCTGGACGATGGTCGGAGCCGACGGCCTGCGCATCGGCCTGTTCGTCGTCGCCCCGCTCTGGCTCGACTGGATCCCCGGGCACGCCACGACCGCGCTGCTCGCCACCGTCTTCGTCTCCGGCGCCGCCGAGCGGGTGTGGACGCTGGCCAAGGAGAGCGCGGCGCCGGCGCTGCTGCCGGAGCCGCCGCCCGAGGGGGCGACCGTGCGCCCGCTCCCGGACCACCTCGACGCCCTGCGGCGCCTGACGCTGCGTACGGCCTTCGCGGCGATGCCCGTCGCGGCCGGCGCGCTCCTCGCCGCCACCCTCGTCGGGCGGGCCCTGGGCCTGGGCGTGGACTGGTTCGCCGCGAACCAGGCGGCGCTCGGCTCGTACGTGGCGGCCGGCCTGTTCGCCGCGTCCGTCTCGCTGCTGCTGCCGCTGGTGCTGCCCGCGACGAAGACCCCGCGGCCGCGTTCCCCGCTGGAGGGCCTGCGGGCCCCCAAGGCGGGCGACCAGCGCGAGAAGGGGCGTACGGGAAACCTCCGACTGTTCGTCCTGACCTGCGCGGCCGTCGCCGGCGCGGTCGCCTGCGCCGCCTCCGTCGCCGTACTTCAGGCCTTCGACCTGGGCGGCGGCCCCGCCGCGTACGCCCTGCTGGTCCTCGCCCTCGTCGGCGGCACCGCCCTCGGCATCCGCGCGACCCAGGCCGGCAAGGTGCTGCCCACCCTGTCGCGGCGCCGCCTGCTGGCCCTGGCCACGGCGGTGACCGGCCTCGCGCTGCTGCTGACCGGGCTCGTCCCGGACACCGCCACCGTGCTGTTCCTGGCCCTGCTCGCCGGCACCGCCGCGGGCGTCGCCGCCAACACCGGGCACACCCTGCTGGACCAGGAGACCGAGGAGTTCCGCCGGGCCCGCGTCACCGAGCACCTCCAGGCCGCGGTCCGGGTCGCGGTGGCGTTGGGCGCGGTCGCGGCCCCGCTGCTCGCCGCCGCGATCGGCCCGCACCGGCTGGTCGGCGGCGACGACGTCTTCTCGCACGGCGGCGCCGCCTTCACCCTGATGCTCGTCGGCGCGCTGCTGCTGCCCGTCGCCGTGGTGGTCCTCGCCAAGGCGGACGACCGCGGCGGAGTACCGCTGCGCCGCGACCTGCGCGAGGCGCTGCGCGGCGGGGACCCGGTCCAGGCCCCGTCCGCGACGGGGTTCTTCATCGCCCTCGAAGGCGGTGACGGGGCCGGCAAGTCCACCCAGGCGGAGGCCCTCGCCGACTGGATACGGGGCAAGGGCCACGAGGTCGTCGTGACCCGCGAGCCGGGAGCCACGCCGGTCGGCAAGCGGCTCCGCTCGATCCTGCTCGACGTGTCCTCGGCCGGGCTGTCCAACCGCGCCGAGGCGCTGATGTACGCCGCCGACCGCGCCGAGCACGTCGACACGGTCGTCCGGCCCGCGCTGGAGCGCGGCGCCGTGGTCATCTCCGACCGCTACATCGACTCCTCCGTGGCCTACCAGGGCGCCGGCCGCGACCTCGCCCCGACCGAGATCGCGCGGATCTCCCGCTGGGCCACCGGCGGACTCGTCCCGAACCTGACCGTGCTGCTCGACGTGTCCCCGGAGACCGCCCGGGAGCGCTTCACCGAGGCGCCCGACCGGCTGGAATCCGAGCCGGCGGCCTTCCACCAGCGGGTGCGCGCCGGATTCCTGACGCTCGCCGCCGCCGACCCCGGTCGCTACCTCGTCGTCGACGCGGGCCAGGACCCGGGCTCGGTGACCACCGTCGTACGGCACCGCCTGGACCGGATGCTGCCGCTGTCCGAAGCCGAGGTGGCGGCGCAGATCGAGGCCCGCCGGCTCGCCGAGGAGGAGGCCCGCCGCAAGGCCGAGGCGGAGGCCGCCCGCAAGGCGGAGGAGGCCCGGCTGAAGGCCGAGGAAGAGGCCCGGCTGGCCCGCGAGGCCGAGGAGGCCCGGATCAGGGCCGAGGCGGAGGCCGCCCGCAAGGCGGAGGAGGAGCGGCTGCGCGCCGAGGAGGAGGCCCGGGCCCGGGCCGAGGCCGAACGGCTGCGCGCCGAGGCCGAGGCGAAGGCCCGCGCCGCCGAGCAGGAGCGGATCCGGCTTCAGGAGGCGGAGGAGGTCCGGCTGCGTGCCGAGGCCGACGCGCGGAGGGCGGAGAAGCAGCGACGCGCCGAGGAGGCCCTGCTGAGGGCGGAGGAGGCGCGCCGGGAGGCGGAGGCCTCGGCGGCCGCAGCCGCGGCGGCGTCAGCGGCGTCCGCGTCGGCGTCCGCTGCGTCGGCTTCGGCGCCGGTCGCGCCCGCCCAGGAGCCCGCCCAGGCGCCCGCCCCCAAGGTCGGCATGCGCAAGGATCCACTGCCGGACGACGCGGTCACCGTCGAGACCCCGGTGGTCAGGCGGTTCGTCCAGCCGGACGACGTGACCCAGACCGTTCCGGTGCCGAAGGTCGATCCGGCGCGAGGTGCGGCGGGTGCGGCGGGTGCGGCGGGTGCCACGGACGAGACGGCGGTGCTGCCCGCCGTACGCCCCGACGGGGCCGGTGGCCCGGGCGACGCGGGTGCCTCGGGTGCTTCCGGCACCTCCGGTGCCGCGGGCCGGCGGGCGACGCCGTCCGCGCCGTCCGCGCCGCCCACCGGCTCCGGTGGCCGGAGCGGTTCCGCCTCGCGGCCGACGGCCCGCCGGTCGGAGGAGAATCCGACGGACCGGGTTCCGCCCGGCATCTTCCGTGACGCCGGGAACGACGCGACCCGCGAGCTCCCCGTCGTCGGGGACGACGGGAGGCCGCGCCGCGAGCCCTCCGACTGGGCCGAGGAAACCCCGATGGACGACCTGCCGACCCTGGCGGACGAACTGCTGGGGTCGCACCGGGACGACGACGGCGAGGACGAGGGCCGCCGCCCGCGCCGCCGGCGCTGACCGGAGCGGCCGGAATTGTCGGTGGCGCGCGCCACAATGGGAACGGCACGCGCGCGGCCACCGGCGGCCGACAGTGGCCGCGGGCTGCCGTCCGCGGGCACGGGTGGCCTGTCCGGTCATCGGGCGGCCGTCCGACGGGACCGAAGGGCCGACGGGTTCGTGCGGTCCGGCGGTTCGTACGGTCGGCGGGTTCGTACGGTCCGCGGATTCGGCTTGGGGACCGGTGCGGCCGACGGAGTCGCACGGCCCCGTATCGACGTATCGACGTATTGATGTATCGACGGAGCGGAAGGGTGGTGGGCGCGGAATGCCCGTATGGGACGACCTCGTGGGACAGGACCGCGTGCAGGCGCAGCTGGCAGCCGCCGCCCGGGACGCCGACACCCTGGTCACCGCCATCTCGGACGGCACCCCCGTACCCGCCGCGTCCAAAATGACCCATGCCTGGCTGTTCACCGGCCCGCCCGGGTCCGGACGGGCCACGGCGGCCCGGGCCTTCGCGGCCGCGCTCCAGTGCGTCAGCCCCGACCGCGCCCTCGGCGGTGAACCCGGCTGCGGGTTCTGCGACGGCTGCCACACCACCCTGATCGGTACGCACGCCGACGTGGAGATCGTCCGTACCGATCTGCTGTCCATCGGCGTCAAGGAGACCCGCAGCCTCGTCCGACGGGCCCAGCTCTCCCCGGCCGTCGGCCGCTGGCAGGTCATCGTCCTCGAAGACGCCGACCGGCTCACCGAGGGCGCCGGGAACGTGCTTCTCAAGGCCGTCGAGGAGCCCGCTCCGCGGACGGTGTGGCTGCTGTGCGCACCCTCCCTGGAGGACGTGCTGCCCACCATCCGGTCCCGCTGCCGGCACCTGACCCTGCGCACCCCCTCCGTGGAGGCGGTCGCGGATCTCCTGGTGCGGCGCGACGGGGTCGAGCCCGCGGCCGCCTCGGCGGCGGCCCGCGCCACCCAGGGGCACATCGGGCGGGCCCGCCGGCTCGCTACCGACGAGGCCGCCCGGAGCCGGCGTACCGCGGTCCTGCGGCTCCCGCTGCGCGTGGACGACGTGGGCGGCTGCCTGAAGGCCGCGCAGGAACTCGTCGACGCGGCGGCGGAGGACGCCAAACAGGTCGCGGAGGAGGTCGACGGCAAGGAGACCGAGGAGCTGAGGGCGGCGCTCGGCGCCGGCGCCGGAGCGGGCAGCCGAATGCCGCGGGGCACCGCGGGCGTGATGAAGGAGCTGGAGGACCGCCAGAAGCGCCGCCGTACCCGTACCCAGCGCGACAGCCTCGACCTGGCGCTGACCGACATCACCGGCTTCTACCGCGACGTGCTGGCCCTCCAGCTCGGCTCCGGCCTCGCCATCGCGAACGAGGAGATACGGCCGGACCTCGACCGGATCGCCCGCGCCTCGGGCCCCGAGCGCACCCTGCGGCGCATCGAGGCGATCATCGCCTGCCGGACCGCCCTCGACCGGAACGTGGCTCCGCTGCTCGCGGTCGAGGCCATGACGATGGCGCTGCGCGCGGGCTGACGCGGGTCGGTGGGTCGGCGGGTCGGCGTCGTCGCGGCCCGGCGGTCGACCCCGAGGGGGCCGACGCGGGCGGGCCGGCGACGGTCGGCGGTCGCGTTCGTCGCGCGGACGCCTCGGCGGTTCACCCGTACGAGCGGTCCGCGACGCCCCGCGCGGGACGGAACGTTCCGGGCGGGCGCAGGGCCGACCCCGGTCGGCCGTCCGCTGCCCGGATCGGCGTCACCCGACGGCGGGCGGGCCCGAGCCGTAGGCTCCTGGCATGGACACCAGTCGCCTGCTGCGTACCACCGGGACCGTGATCGCAGCCGCCGGGCTGCTGCTCTCCGGGTGCACTTCCGGTGGTTCGGGGGTGGCGGCCTCCGGGGGGCCGTCCGCGGTACCCGCCGGGCTGCGTCCGTACTACGAGCAGAAGCTGAGCTGGCGCGAGTGCGGTGTCCCCGGCTTCCAGTGCTCCACGATGAAGGCGCCGCTGGACTACGGGAACCCCGGCGCCGGGCAGGACATCGACCTCGCGGTCGCCCGACGCACCGCCACCGGTCCGGGCAAGAAGCTGGGTTCCCTCCTGGTCAACCCGGGCGGTCCGGGAGGTTCCGGCATCGGCTACCTCCAGGCGTACGCGGGCATCGGCTACCCGGCGGCCGTGCGCGCCCAGTACGACATGGTCTCCTTCGACCCGCGCGGGGTGGACCGCAGCAGCCCCGTCGAGTGCCTGTCAGGGCCGCAGATGGACAAGTTCACCCAGGTGGACCAGACACCGGACGACAAGGCGGAGCGGGCCCGGCTGGTGGCCGCGTTCAAGGAGTTCGCGGCGGGCTGCCGGACCCGCTCGCAGCGGATCCTGCCGCACGTCTCCACCGTCGACGCCGCCCGGGACATGGACATGCTCCGGGGGGTGCTGGGCGACGAGAAGCTCAACTACGTCGGGGCCTCGTACGGCACCTTCCTCGGCGCGACGTACGCGGACCTGTTCCCGGACCGCGTCGGCCGGCTGGTGCTGGACGGCGCGATGGATCCCTCCCGTCCCGCGCTCGATCTGAATCGGGACCAGACGGCGGGCTTCGAGACCGCCTTCCGGTCCTTCGCCAAGGACTGCGCCAAGCAGCCCGACTGTCCCCTGGGCCAGGGGGACCCGGACTCGGTGGCGCTGCGCCTGAAGGAGTTCTTCCGCAAGCTCGACGCCCAGCCCGTCCCGTCCGGCGACGACTCCCGCCCGCTGGGCGAGTCGCTCGCTACGACGGGCGTGATCGCGGCCCTGTACGACGAGAGCGGTTGGCCGCAGCTGCGCGAAGCCCTCACCAACGCCATGGACGGCGACGGCGCCGGTCTGCTGGCGCTCGCCGACAGCTACTACGAGCGCGGGGCGGACGGCAAGTACGCGAACCTGATGTTCGCGAACGCCGCCGTGAACTGCCTCGACCAGCCGGCCGCCTTCACCGGTCCGGACGCCGTCGACGCCGCGCTGCCGTCCTTCGAGAAGGCCTCGCCGGTGTTCGGCGCGGGGCTGGCGTGGGCCTCGCTGAACTGCGGGTACTGGCC
This sequence comes from Streptomyces sp. NPDC057939, assembly GCF_042887545.1. Classification (NCBI taxonomy): domain Bacteria; kingdom Bacillati; phylum Actinomycetota; class Actinomycetes; order Kitasatosporales; family Streptomycetaceae; genus Streptomyces; species Streptomyces sp. NPDC057939. Next base: position 11,614 of record NZ_JBHVPG010000001.1, on the reverse strand, counting down.
GGTGAAGGCGACGGGCCAGGCGAAGGAACTGCCGGCGAAGGGCGCGGCGCCGATCGTGGTGGTCGGCACGACGCGGGACCCCGCGACCCCGTACAAGTGGGCTCAGGCCCTGGCCGGGCAGCTGGACTCGGGGACCCTCCTGACGTACGACGGCGACGGCCACACGGCGTACGGACGCGGCAGCGAGTGCATCGACACCGCCATCAACCGGTACCTCCTCCAGGGCGTCCCCCCGAAGGACGGCAAGCGCTGCTGACCCCGCCGGCCCCGCCCCGCCGACCCGGTTCGGGGCACCCGGTTTAACCCTGTAGACTTGGCGCCGCTGCTGATGAGAGGCTCCCACCAGGGAAATTCTTGTCTTCCCAGCGGTGCCGCCTTAGCTCAGTTGGCCAGAGCAACGCACTCGTAATGCGTAGGTCTCGGGTTCGAATCCCGAAGGCGGCTCGGATCAGCCCCAGGACTCACTCGCCGTGACCTGGGGCTTTTTCATGCCCTCCGCCGGTGTGGTGGCGGGTCGGGTGAGGTGGACCCGAGGGCTCGGGTGGGCCGACGTCCGGGTGGGTCGGGGTCCTTACCTGAGGGTCGTGTCCCTTCTCGCGGTGCGGGCTTGCCAGGCCCAGCGGGTCAGGGCGCCCACCGCTACGGACGTGATGATGGCGCCCCAGTCGATGACGTGGGGGAGCCCGGGGAAGAAGGCGAAGAAGGCGAACGACGCGGCGGTGCCGGTGGCGAAGGCGATGACGCCGGCGCGGCGTCGTTTGGCTTCCGGGGTGGTGCCTTCGGGGGTGGGCTGGGTGCTCATGTGCGGCGTCTCACTTCGTGATGTGGTGGCACTGGCCGGCCCGGCGAACGTTGTTGACGTTGATGTACGCACACGTTCTTCCGTAGCGGGGGAGCGTCTGCGGAGCGTTGTCCCGCATCGGGTTGATCTTGCACTCGGTGTGCGTTTTGCCGCGGGAGGTGCGGTAGGTCTTGTTGTTGGTGTCCACGTACGTGAAGTCGATGCGCCAGTTGCAGAAGCCGGAGTTGAGGGCGCCCACGAAGCCGCAGTCCACGCCGGCGTTCTGATGGGTGATGTTCTTGCCGTCGCCGCTCACGATGTGGGTGAACATGCAGCCCGTCGGAACCTTCATGGTGACTCCTCCGATCTGGTGGTCGAAGGTCGCCACGGGGGTTGAGCCGATGGCTCCGGCGTGCGCCGGAGAGCCGGGTAGGACGACGAGCGCGGCTGTTGTGACGAAAGCGGCCATGATGCGCGATGTGAAGTGGTTGCCCATTGTCGTCCGCTTGTGGCGAAGTGTCCCTGCATACGGGAACTCCTTTTGTCTGTGCGGGGGTTCTGCCGCCAATGGCGGTCCACTACTAAGAGTGACCGGGGTGGGTGTGGGCTGACGGGATGCCGTCGACATCCGCGATGCGCGGATCCCGTGCGGGGGCGCGTGAGCGGGCGGGTGTGCGCGCCGGGGGCCGTGTGGTCCGTTGCCGGGGGTCCGGGTGGGCCGGGGTGAGGTTTTGGGTCCGGTGGGGGTACAGGGGTTGTCGTGCGGGGGACCAGGGCGGGTGTTGTGGGGGTGGGGGTGGGGGGTGAGCTGCGGGGACGGGGTCGGGAGGGGCGTGCGGAGGTGGGGGTCGGGGGTGGGGCTCCAGGGGCGGGATAACCGGGGGATACGGGGCGCATATCCGGCGGCAGCACAGTGGACTCGATCTCGTTCCTTCCCCTGTTGTCGCCCTTGCCGGGCTTGAGCGCGTCTCAAGTCGTCGGTGGCGGCGGCCGATCCGAGAGTTTCTCCCTAACAGAGGTGACAAGCCGTGAGCATTGACCCCAAGACGATCGTGCACGGGATCCTGGCCGAGGACCTGGAGGTGGATCCCGCGGAGATCGCCGACGACGTCCTGCTGCGCACCCTTGAGCTGGACTCGTTGGCCATCGCCGAACTGATCGTGCGCATCAAGGAGGAGACGGGCGCGGATCTCGGTGGTGACGAGACCCGCCTGGTGGACTGCACGGTCGGGGACGTCGTCGCCCTGGCCCACTCCGTGCTGGAAGCGGCGTGACGGGAGGCGCAGCCGCCATCACCGGGACCGGCCTGGTGACTCCCGCGGGCACGGACGTCGACGCGACCTGGGCCGCGCTGAGCGCGGCCCGGTCGCCCGGGTCCGGTGATCCGGGGCCGCTGGAGGGGACGGGGGTGTGGCACAGCCTGCGGGTGCCCCCGCTCGGGGAGCAGCTCACGGGCCGGGGGACCGCGCGTACCGATCCGTTCATACGGTTCGCGCTGGTGGCGGTGGATCAGGCGCTCGGTGAGGCGGGGCTCGATCCGGGAGTGTGGGACGGCAGTCGGGTCGGGGTCGTGGTGGGGTGCGGGTTGGGCGGGGTGACCACCCTGGAGGAGGGTCACCAGCGGCTCTCGCGGAACGGGCCCGAGATGGTCTCGCCGTACATGCACCCGCGGTCGCTGATCAACATGGCGGCCGGCACCCTCGCGATGCGGTTGGGGATCACCGGCCCCAGCCACACGGTGGTCGCGGCCTGCGCTTCGGGTGCGGCCGCGATCGGGCTGGCGAAGACGCTCCTGGACGCAGGGACCTGCGACACGGTCATCGCCTGTGGCACGGACGCCGGGGTGACCCCGCTCGTGGTGTCGGGTTTCGCCCGGATGGGAGCGCTGTCGCGGCACAAGGGGCCCGACGCCTCGCGGCCGTTCGCCGCCGACCGCGACGGGTTCGTCATCTCCGAGGGGGCGGGGGCCGTCGTCCTGGAACGTCCGGCGACCGCCCTGGCGCGGCACGCCAGGGTCCTCGGCAGGTTGCTCGGCTACGGCAGCACCTCCGACGCGTACCACCCGGTCTCCCCGCATCCCGAGGGGGTGGGTGCCGAAGCCGCCGTCCGGCAGGCGTTGGACCAGGCCGGTCTGGTGCCGAAGGACGTCGGGACGTTCAACGCGCACGGCACGTCCACACCGCAGAACGACCGGTCGGAGGCCCAGCTCATCGCGAGGGTGTTCCCGCACGGTCCGTCGGTGACGGCGAACAAGGGGCTGCTCGGGCACACGCTCGGCGCCTCCGGCGCCATCGAGGCCGTCCTGACGTTGCGCAGCCTGCGTACGGGGACGGTGCCGCCGATCGCGCACACGGTCCGGGCCGATCCGGACCTGCCCGACATCGACCTCGTCCTGGGGGGCGTGCGCCGGCACGGCGCGTCCGTCGCCGTGAGCACGTCCTTCGGTTTCGGCGGCAGCAACTCGGCGCTGGTGCTGGATGTCTGACCCGTCCGTACGCCCGCGCGCCACGTCCCAGGGGAAGGAATCATGAAGCAACGCGAAAAGGAACTGGCCCACGTCCTCTCGGGGCCCGAGTTTGCCACGGCCCGGCCCGTCGACCAGAGCGTCCTCGACTACAGCCTGCTGACGCTGCGCCGGGCGAGGATCCTCAACCGGGCCGGTTTCAGCTCGAACGCGCAGTGGCTGGGCCGCGGGGACAGCGACCGCTTCCCCGATTTCCTGCGCACCATGGGGTGGATCGGCGCGTACGACCTGTCCCTGCTCAACGTGCTCGTCTCCCACCAGATCGCCGGGGACGCGCTGCTCAGCCACGCGGGACCGATCCAGGTGCGCAGTTACGGCCCGGAGATCGACGACATGGGCAAGGTGTACTGCTTCGCCGCCTCCGAACTGCACGCCGGGTCCGACCTGAAGCGGGTGTCGACGACCGCGACGTACAGCGCGCAGGACCGGCAGTTGGTCCTCAGCACCCCGGAGCCGGCCGCGGGCAAGGTCTGGATCGGCAACAGCCTGCACTCGGGGGACGTCGCCATGGTGTTGGCCCGGCTCGTCGTCGCGGGTCGGGACGAGGGCCACCACTGGCTGCGGGTGCCCCTGCGGGCCGGCGGGAAGGTGTTGGCGGGCATCAGCATCGGGCGGGCCGAACCGAAGGGCGGGGTGACGGCCAACCAGACCGGCCTCCTGACCTTCACGGACCACCGGCTGCCGCTGTCGGCCCTGATGAACCGGTGGGCGTCGATCGACGCCGACGGCACCTACCGGTCGCCGTTGCCCCGGCACCGGCGCTTCGAGGAGTGCCTGGCGACGTTCACCCACGAGCGGCTGTTCCCGTCGGTGGGCGCCGCGCACGCGCAGCGCCTCGCCTGCGCGGTCACCACCCGGTTCGCGTCCGTGAAGCGGGCCTTCGGGTCACCGCTGCTCGGACACGCCCACTACCGGACGCGGTTGACGACCGCGGTGGGTCGGGCGTTGGCGTCCCGGTACGCGCTGGAGGCGCTGGCGGACATCGCGGTCGACCGGTCCGCGGACGGGCCGCCGGCGGGCGATCAGGTGCTGCACGCGCTGATCTCCTGCGGCAAGTCCGGTTCGACCGGCGACGCCCGGCACACGCTCGCCGAGACGCGCGAGCTGTGCGGGGGGCTCGGGTACCACGACGCGAACCAGATCGCTCCGCTGCTGCACGACTACGAGGTGGCCGTGACCTTCGGCGGGGACAACACCGTCCTCGGCTACCAGGCCACCCGCTACGCACTGCGGCAGCGCGCGGAGTTCGACGCGGCGCTCGACGCGGCCGTGCGTCCGGCCGACGGCCTGGACGCCGTACGACGGCTGCGCGCGATCTGCGACGCCCTGCTGGACCGGGTCGACGCGCAGGGTCCGGGCGAGGCCACCACGGGCTGGGCTCGGGCCGTGCACCAACTGTTGGCGCTGGGCCGGTGGGCCGCGACGGCCACCACCGTTCTGGAGCGGCGGCTGTTGGGGCAGTACGCGGCGGGCTGCGTGCTGGAGCACGCGCTGACCGCTCTGGCGGCCGGGATCCTGGACCGGGACGACCTGCTGCGCCTGGAGGCCGAGCGGCAGGAGGCGGCCCGTGCGCCCTTCGAGGCGGGCGAGTTGCTGGAGGTGCTCGCGGTCCCCGACGAGCTGATCACCGCTCCCATCGCCCGCCCCGACTTCGCGGAACGCCACGTTGCCGCGGCGCACGGCGGTCGGACGCCCGCCGTCGCGGGTGTGCCGGAGTACCGAGAGGAGTTCGTCCATGACCGGTCCGCGTGACGGTGGCGGCGTGGTCATCACGGGCATCGGCAGCTGTCTGCCGGAGGCCGTGGTCACCAACGAGGAGGTGTCGCGGAACCTGGACACCGACCACGCGTGGATCCACAGCCGGACCGGCATCGCCTCGCGGCACCGGGTGGCGTCCGGGATCGAGACGGGCGACCTCGCCGTCACCGCCGGTGCGGCGGCGCTGAAGTCGGCCGGGCGGGACGGCTGCGACCTGGTGCTCCTGGCGACGACGACGCCGGACCGCCGCTGCCCCGCCACCGCACCGCGGGTGGCGGCCGAACTGGGGCTGCGGGTGCCCGCGTTCGACCTCGCCGCCGTCTGCTCGGGCTTCGTCTACGGGCTCTCCGTGGCCACGTCGATGATCGGCGCGGGGAGTTGCGACAGCGTCCTGCTGATCGGCGCGGACGTCTACTCCTCGATCGTCGACCCCGACGACCGGGTGACGGCCCCCCTCTTCGGTGACGGGGCCGGCGCGGTCCTGCTGGAGCGGGGCCGGCCGGACGGGCCGGGCGCGGTGCTCCGTACGGAGCTGGGCAGCGACGGCAGCGGGGACGGGCTGATCACGATCCCCAAGGGCGGGGCCTATCTGACCATGGACGGCCCGGAGGTCTACAAACGGGCGGTGACGACCATGGCGGAATCCGCCCGGTCCGTCGCCGGCCGGGTCGGGTGGGACCTCGCGGATATCGATGCGTTTATCGGGCACCAGGCGAACATTCGCATCCTGAAGGCCGTCGCGAAACGCCTGGGGCTGCCGCCGGAACGCGTGATCTCGAATATCGAGAACGTCGGGAACACGGCTGCGGCCTCCATTCCGCTGGCGTTGGCGGATGCCGCTGCGGCCGGCCGGATCAAGGAGGGCGACAAGCTGCTCCTGACGGCCTTCGGTGGTGGTTTGACCTGGGGTTCCTCGGCCGTCGTCTGGACGGGCGCCGAACCCGTCCACGACGTGCGGGGCTGATGTCGGCAACCCCGTTCGAAACGGGTGTCGGCGACGCGGGCGATCGGTCGGCGGCCATGCTGCCTCGATACGTACCCGATAACGAATTTCCATAGCGTTTCCGGAGAACGGTACACCCCTGTGGTTGGAGGCTTGAATATGGCGGTGGCAGCCGGATATTTGGCAAATCCCTACGATGTGACGCTCGACCTGAAGGACGCGGAAATGGTCGAGGAGGTCGCCTGGAAACTCGTCACCCACGCGTCGGGCCGGCCCGACGACCCGGATTGGGTGGCGGCCGCCAGGAACTCCTGGCACGAACTGCCGGTCGCGCTGCGCCGGACGCTGGCCGACTTCCGACGCGACTCGGGCCCCGACGGCGGACTGGTGCTGCGCGGGCTCCCGGTCGGCGCCCTGGACCTGCCGGTGACCCCGGACGTGAAGGGGTCCGTCCAGCGGGAGCCGTCGATCGGGGCGGCGGTCCTGCTGATGGTGGCCTGCGGGCTGGGCGACCCGGGGGCGTTCCGGCCGGAGAAGGGCGGGGCCCTCGTCCAGGACGTCGTACCCGTCCCCGGCATGGAGGAGTTCCAGGGCAACGCCGGCTCGACGCTGCTGACGTTCCACAACGAGAACGTCTTCCACGAGCACCGGCCCGACTTCGTGATGCTGCTGTGCCTGCGCGCCGACCCCGAGGGCCGGGCGGGCCTGCGCACGGCGAGCATCCGCCAGGTGCTGCCGCTGCTGTCCGCCCCGACCGTCGAGGCCCTGTGGGCCGCGGAGTTCGTCACCGAGCCGCCCCCGTCCTTCGGGATGGACGACTTCCGGGCTGAGCCGGCGCCGGTGCTCAGCGGCGACCCGCTGGACCCCGACATCCGCGTCGACCTGTCCGCGACGACCGCGGTCACCGCACGGGCCGCCGACGCCCTGCGCGTCCTGCAGGAGCAGTTCGACCGCCACGCGGCGACCCACCGGCTGCGCCCCGGCGAGCTGGCCATCGTCGACAACCGGGTCACCGTGCACGGCCGTACCGAATTCACACCGAGATACGACGGCACCGACCGCTGGCTGCAGCGCACCTTCGTGATGACCGACCTGCGTCGGTCACGAGGGCTGCGACCGGCCGACGGATACGTGCTGGGAGACCTTCCGTAGCCGTAGCCCCCGCCGGGGCGGGCCCACCGACCGCCGGCAGCGAGCGATGAGTTGGAGTGCGATGACGAGCATGCAGACCCGGGTGAGGCCGTCCGCTCCGGACACCTCGACGCAGCCGCCCCGGAAGGTTCCGCCCCAGGCGCCGGCACCCGTGAAAGAGGTGGGGCTACGGTCCCTGCTGCCCTACCTCCAGGGGCGCTGGCGCACCCTGGCGGCCGTCGCCGTGCTGTCCCTGGCGACGACCCTGCTCACCCTCAGCCAGCCGGTCATGACCCGTGAGGTGCTGGCCAACATAGAGGCGGAACGACCGGTCGGATCGCTGGTCGCGCTGCTGGTCGCGGCGCTGCTGGTGGTGGCCGTGCTCAGCGGCTTCCGCGACTACCTGCTCCAACGCGCCGCCGAGGGACTGGTCCTCACCGCCCGCCGCCGGCTGGTGGCCCGCCTGCTGCGGATGCCGATCATCGAGTACGACCGGCGCCGTACGGGCGACCTGCTGTCCCGGGTCGGCTCCGACACCACCCTGCTGCGGGCGGTCGTCACCTCCGGCCTGTTCGACACCGTCACCAACGTCCTGATGGTCGTGGGCTCCGCGGGCATGATGTTCGTCATCGACCCGACGCTGTTCGCGGCAACGGCCCTCGGCATCGGCCTGGGCGTCGCCGGGGTCCTCGGACTCGCCCGCCGGGTCCGCGGGGCCTCCCGCGACGCACAGGACCGCATCGGCGAGATGACCGCCGCCGTGGAACGGGCGATCTCGGCGGTGCGCACCATCCGCGCCAGCGGCGCCGAGGAGCGCGAGGCGCGGGCCGTGGACGGCTATGCCAAGGACGCCTTCGACGCGGGCATGCGCATCGCCAAACTCCAGGCGATGATCAACCCGATCACCTCCACGACGATCCAACTGGCTTTCCTGGTCGTTCTGGGCCTGGGCGGCGCCCGGGTGGCCAGTGGCGCGATCCAGGTCGGCGACCTGGTCGCCTTCGTCCTCTTCCTCTTCATGCTTTGGTTCCCGCTCGGCCGTGCCCTGAACGGCTACGCCCGGCTCCAGACCGGACTCGGCGCGCTCCAGCGCATCGAGGAGGTGCTGGTGCTCCCGCAGGAGAGCGACGTCGCGGGCCCCGAGGACCTCGCCGCGGTCCGCCTCGCCGAACCGCCGACCGCGGGCGCGCCCCTGTCCGTCCGGGAGCGCACCGCCCCGGCCGCGCCGGCCGCCGCCGCGCCCGCGATCGAGTTCGACCGGGTCTCCTTCGGCTACGGCAACGGCGAGACCGTGCTCCGCGACGTGTCGCTGACCGTCGCCCGCGGCACCCGCACCGCCCTGGTCGGCCCCTCGGGGGCGGGCAAGTCCACCCTGCTCTCCCTGGTGGAACGGTTCTACGACGTCACCTCGGGTGCGGTGCGCGTCGGCGGCACCGACGTACGCGAACTGCCGCGCACGCGGCTGCGTCACTCGCTCGGCTACGTCGAGCAGTCGGCGCCCGTCCTCGCGGGAACGGTGCGGGACAACCTGTCGCTGGCGGCCCCTGGGGCGACGGACGAGGACATGCGCCGGGTGCTGCGCTCGGTCAACCTGGAACAGGTGATCATGCGGGCCCCCCTCGGCCTGGACACCGAGGTCGGCGAGGGCGGCGTGCTGCTCTCCGGCGGTGAACGCCAGCGGCTGGCCCTGGCGCGGACCTTCCTGGCCGCGCCGCCGATCATGCTGCTCGACGAGGCGACCAGCAACCTCGACGCCCGCAACGAGGCGCTCATGCGGAACGCGATCAACGAGGTCATCGCCGACCGGAGCCTGCTCGTGGTGGCGCACCGGCTGTCCACCGTCGTGGACAGCGACCAGATCGTGGTCCTCGAACACGGCGAGGTCGTCGCCACCGGAAGCCACGACGAACTCACCGACAGCAGCCCCCTCTACCGGGAGCTCGCGAGCCATCAGCTGCTGATCAAGTAGCCGGTCGAGCCGGCGCCCGCGGCGAAGGGCGGTCCCCCGCGCACCTGACGGAAGTCGGGGGCGGGCGACTGTCCTTCGGCAGTGGTGCGGGGCCCGTTTCGTACCGTACGTTCAGCCGGGGCCGGCCGGTTGAAGGTCATCGGGAACGTGGAGCAAGGGACTCATGAGCGGACGACGCGGGGGCGCTGCCGAGCAACCGCCCCGCCCGGCCGGGCCGGTGCCCGTCCCCGCCTTCCCGGCGGCCCGGGGCACCGGCCTCTCCGCGGCGCAGGTGGCCCTCAGGGTCGACGAGGAGCGCGGCCCGACGACTTCCTTACCGGCCCCGCGCGTTCTGCGCGCCGTGGTGCGCGCCCATCTGCGCACCCGGGCCGGCGCGCTCTCCGGCCTGCTGTGCCTGGCCGTCGTGGTCACCGGACCCGTCCAGGACGCGGTGTTCGTCGCCGTCACGCTCGCCGCCACCGCCCTCGGCGTGCTCCAGGGGGTTCGGGCCCGGCGGATCACGGAGCGGCTGGCGGCCGTCGCGGAGAACCGCCCGTCGACCTGGCGCGACGGGGAGCTGGTGCCGGTCGGAGTCCGGGACCTCGTCGTCGACGACGTCGTCGAACTGGGGCCCGGGGAACGGATCCTGGTGGGCGGGTCGATCGTCGGTGCAGAGGATCTGGAGATCGACGAGCACCCCGTGCCGGGCGAGGCGGATCCGGTCCTGAAGCAGCGGGGCGACCCGGTCCGGGCGGGCGCCCTCGTCATGGCCGGCAGCGGGGCGTACGCCGTGACCGCCGCGGGCGTCCGCGCCGCCCGGTCGGGCGCCGCCGACCGCCCGGACCCGGTCGGCCCGGACCCGGAGGGGTCCTTGCCCGACCGGAGCCTGACCAGGCAGCTCGCGCTCGCCGGGTACCTGGTCGTACCGGCGGCGCTCGTCGGGGTCATCGGCCAGTGGGTGGTGGGCCGGAGCGACCCGGGGGACGCCGTCCGGCAGATGGTCAGCGCGCTGTTGCCGATGCTTCCGGGAGGACTGGTGCTGTTCACCACGATGGCCCACTCCGCGGCCGTCGTCCGACTGGGGCGCCGCCGCTGCCTGGTGCGCAGGGCGTCCGGGATCGAGGACATCGGCCGGGTGGACACCGTCGTCATCGGCGCCGACACCCCTCCCGTGCGGGCCGAGCGGGAGGTCGTTGCCCTGCACGTGTTGGACGAGGAGGCGCCCGTCGCCGCCGTGCTGGGCCTCCTGAGCCGTACGGAGAACCGCCCCGATCCGATGCTGCGGGCCGTCGCCGACCGCTTCCCCGCGCCCGGGCCCGGGGCCGGGGTCACCCTCGGGGCCCGAACCTGCGGACCGTTCCCCCATCCCGGGTGGAGCGGCGTGGGCCTCACCGGCGACGACGGCCCCCGGAGTTGGTTGCTCGGCGCCCCCGACCCGCTGCTGCCCGGCTGGCACTCGCTGCGCGTCGTCGCCGACTCCTGCGCCGCCAAGGGCCTGGACGTCCTGGTCCTGGCCCGGTCCGGGGCGGGCCTCGCCGCCCTCCTCACCGACCCGGCCGCGGTGTCGGGCTGCGCGGAACCCGTCGCGCTGGTGGTGCTCGGGCCGCGGGCCGACCCGGGGACCTCCGAGGCCGCGGGCCGCCTGGAGGGGCAGGGCGTCGACGTACGGACCCTGCCCGAGGGGGCCGGCCCGGGGCACGGTCCGGACCTCGTCGCCGAACTGCGCGAGCGCGGCCGGCGCGTCGCCGTGGTCGGGCACGGCGTCCTGGACCTCCCGGCGCTGCGGCAGGGCGACACCGCCGTCTCCTCGGGTTCGGGGACGGCCGCGGCCCGGGGCGCGGCGCAGCTCGTGCTGCTCGGACCGGCCCTCCAGGGGTTGCCCTCCGTCGTCGCCGAGGGCAGGCGGCTCATCGGCGGCGTCGAACGGATCGCCGTCCTCTTCCTGACCAAGGCGGTGTACGGGGCGCTGCTGACCCTCGCCGTCGTCGCCGGTGGGGTCCCGTACCCGTTCCTGCCGCGGCAGCACGCCCTGGTCGCCGCCCTCGTGGTGGTCCTCCCGGCGCTGTTCCTGGTGTTCGTCCGGGGCCGGGGGACGGACCGGTTGGCCACGCCCTTCGCCGGCCGGGGCCTGCGCTTCGCCGTTCCGGCGGGCGCCCTGACCGCGGCCGCGACCTGCGGCGCGTACGTGGGGGCGGGCCGGGTCCACGGCGGTGACGCGGGCGCCGCGTCCGCCGCCGGGCTGCTCGGCCTCTTCCTCGTCGGTCTGTGGGTCCTGGCCCTGCTCGTGCGGCCCTTCGGGGCGCGCGGGTTGCTGCTGGCCGGCGGCGCCGGTCTGGTGTTCCTGGCCGTGCTGCTGGTGCCGCCGCTGCGGGAGTTCTTCCTGATCGCCCCGGCCGGCGCCGCCGCGACCTGGACCGCCGTGGGTTTCGCGGTGGCCGCCGGACTCGGCCTGGAGACCGTGTGGGCCGTCCTGCGGCGCCGCCCCCCAGGCTCCGCCGGAGGACGCGGACGCGCAGGGGCCTCCCGGCC